>JAHADO010000142.1 GCA_018375265.1 Campylobacter concisus
CAAAAGAGTGGCAAACCACTTCTAATCATCGCTGAAGATATTGAGGGCGAGGCACTTGCAACGCTTGTTGTAAATAAACTTCGTGGCGTGCTAAACATCTCAGCTGTAAAAGCTCCTGGTTTTGGTGACAGAAGAAAAGCTATGCTTGAAGATATCGCTATCCTAACAGGTGGCGAAGTTATCAGCGAAGAGCTAGGCAGAACACTTGAGAGTGCCACTATAAACGACCTTGGACAAGCTTCAAGCGTAGTTATCGACAAAGATAACACAACTATCGTAAATGGTGCAGGCGAGAAGTCAGCAATAGACGCTAGAATAACTCAGATCAAAGCGCAAATCGCCGAGACTACAAGCGACTATGACAAAGAAAAACTTCAAGAGCGCCTTGCAAAACTAAGCGGCGGCGTGGCAGTTATCAAAGTAGGTGCTGCGACTGAGACTGAGATGAAAGAGAAAAAAGACCGCGTAGATGACGCTCTAAGCGCTACTCGTGCAGCTGTTGAAGAGGGCATCGTAGTAGGTGGCGGTTCAGCTCTTATCCTCGCTTCAAAGAGCGTAAATTTAAATTTACAAGGCGATGAGGCAATCGGTGCTGAGATCGTTAGAAGAGCGCTTCGTGCTCCACTTCGCCAAATCGCTGAGAACGCTGGCTTTGATGCTGGCGTAGTAGCAAACGCAGTTGAGACAAGCAAAGATGCAAATTTTGGCTTTAACGCTGCAACTGGCGAATATGTAAATATGTTTGAAGCTGGCATCATCGATCCAGTTAAAGTTGAGAGAGTTGCTCTACAAAACGCTGTTAGCGTGGCTAGCTTGCTACTAACGACTGAGGCAACTATCAGCGAGATAAAAGAAGAAAAAGCAATGCCTGCAATGCCTGACATGGGCGGAATGGGTGGCATGGGCGGCATGATGTAGCAGCCCTTTTCGAGCTAGAGCCTTTTCTAGCTCGAATTTATATTTAAATTTAACCTCGCTAAATTTATAAAATTATTTACTCCTTTTTAAATTTATTCTTGTATCATTTTTGCATTCTTTTAGGGAGAATTTACAATGAAATATGATGAAATTTTTAGAGAATACGACATCCGTGGCATTTTTGAAAAAGACTTGACAGAGGACAGCGTCAAGGCTATAGGACTTGCTTTGGGTAAGAAATTTAACGAATTTGGCGTGAAAACTTTAAGCGTTGGTTTTGATGCAAGACTAAGTGCTAGCACGCTTTTTAGGTATCTGCTAAGCGGTCTAAACAAGGCCGGCGGCTTTAAAATTTACAATATCGGCTTGCTACCAACTCCTGTTGGCTACTTTAGCGTTTATGCTGACTATTTCGATGCAAACATCATGATCACGGGCTCTCACAATCCAAAAGACTATAACGGCTTTAAGATCACTATCAAAAAGGATAGTTTTTTTGGCAAAGATCTGCAAATTTTAAAAGATACGGTGAATGAGATAATCGCCTCTGGTGAGCAAATAGCAGACGATGAGAGCTGTGAGAAATTTAATATCTTAGAAAAATACGTTGAGTTTTTTGTAAAAGAATTTAGTGAGCTTAAAAATTTCAAAAAGCCTTTTGTCATCGACTGCGCAAATGGCGCTGTTGGCGTGAGCTTGGTGCCTATCGTCAAGGCGCTTGGGCTAAATGCGAAAATTTTATATGAAGATCCAGACGGAAATTTCCCAAATCACCACCCAGATCCAAGCGAAAAAGAGAATTTAAAAGAGATATTTTCGCTCATCGAAAAGAAGGAATTTGACCTTGGATTTGGCTTTGACGGAGATGGCGACAGGATAGCGGTTATAACTCCAAAAAGAGATATAAAAGGCGATGAATTAGCATATCTTTATGCGCTAAATATGAAACATCCAAAGGTGCTTGGCGAGGTTAAATGCTCACAAAATATGTATGATGAGATCGCCAAGATCGGCGAAGTTTTCATGGGTAAGACTGGGCATAGCAACATCAAAAAAATGATGAAAGAGCTAAACGTAGATCTTGCAGCAGAAGTGAGCGGTCATATCTTCTTTAAAGAGCGATATTTTGGCTTTGACGATGCGCTTTATGCGATGATGAGGGTGCTTGAGCTAGTTCATAAGGGCTTTGATCTTGACGGCGAGCTTGATAAGATGCCGCTTGTCTTTAGCACCGATGAGATCAAGATAAAGACGACTGATGAGGCTAAATTTAAGATAGTTGCTAAGCTAAAAGAGTGCGTGAAAAACGAAGGCTGCGACCTGCCAAAGATAAAAAATATCATCGACATTGATGGCATAAGAATTCAGTTTGAAAATGGCTGGGCGCTGGTGCGTGCATCAAATACAACGCCAGTTATCGTCACTAGATTTGAAGCTAAGAGCAAGGAATTTCTAGAAGAGATCGAGCAAAAAGTGACAAATTTGCTTAAGAGCTTAATGTAACCTGTAAAAAGCATTTTGGGCTAAATTTACTCCAAAATGCTTTTTAAAATTTTTATTTAAATATTCAAAAACTAAGGTTTTCTTTCTTGCGGATTTTTCTCTGCATACATGCTTCGTAGTATTAAATTTATCAAATATATAGAATTTAAAATCAGCAAATAGTCTATCGGTATCGGCGTTTTTCAAAAAGAGTTCATTGCACTATAGGCTTATTTTGCTCGTTTAGCGCTCAGGTATGCAAAACTACTTCATTATGGATTTTAAAGCAGTCCATTTTGCTGACAAAAAATTTAGAAACATTATTATAAAACCTACCCAACAGCTTGCTGCCAAGAATTACAAAACTACCGTCATGGATTTTATTAAAATACCACTTACAGCCAAAAACTTCACGAATATATTTGTTAAATTTAAAAAAGAGAGATGGCGTAAAGATTACGCCATTAAATTTATAGTTTGCCGCCTTCGACGACTAGAGATTCAGGATTGACACTATCGCCATAGATTGGTTTTAGCGTTGTGTCATAGTCTTTGTGGAATAAATTTTCTTTTCCAAGCTCGATGATCTCGTTATTTAGCCACTCAAGCAAGACTTTGTTGCCCTTTTTGACAGCTGGAGCTATCACATCCACATCGCCAAGCGCCTCAACGCCAACGACAAAGCCAGGAGTCTCTTTCGCCCAGGCAAAAAGTAGGGCGTTATCATGCGCTAGAGCTGCACCCCTTTTATCAACCAAAGCTGCGAAAGTTTCGGTGTTTTGATCATACTTTAAAAGCTTGATATCAGGATAATTTTTTGTAAAAAATGCGTCCGCTGTTGTGCCTTTATTGACGATTAAAGTTTTATCTTTTAGCTCATCAACACTCTTTATCACAGCGCCCTCAGGGCTAACGATGCCAAGTGAAACTTTCATATATGGAAGCGCAAAATCAACAACTTGTGCGCGCTCAGGCGTCTTTGTGAAATTTGCAAGCGTGATATCGACCTTGTCAGCTGTGAGCACTTCGACCCTGCCAGCAGCCTCGACTAGCTCAAATTTGACCTTGCTCTCATCGCCAAGCAAGTCTTTTGCGATGCGTTTCGCAAAGTAGATGTCATAGCCTTGGTTTTTGCCGTCTTTATCGACGTAGCCAAATGGCGGTTTGTCGCTGAAAACGCCTATCCTTACATATCCACGCTCTTTGATCTTTGCGATCGTGTCAGCTTGGTTTAAAGCGGCCGCTTTGTCCGCACCTTTGTCATCACCACAACCCGTTAGAAAGACGGTAGCGACTAATGCTAATAAGAAAAATTTAAATTTTCTCACTCTTTCTCCTTTAAAAAATTTAGTAAATAAGAGCGACCAAATCTCGCTCTAAACGCATTTTGAAAAACGGCAAATTATCTCTTATTTTTTCTAAAATGAGAATAAATTTAGAAATTTCTTCGCTCGCTCGCTCTTTGGATTAGTAAAAAACTCCTCTGGCTCGCTTATCTCCACGATCGCTCCAGCGTCCATAAATACGATCTTATTTGCAACCGCCCTTGCAAAGCTCATCTCGTGGGTGACTATTAGCATCGTCATGCCGTCTTTGGCTAAATTTAGTATCACATCAAGCACTTCTCTGACGATCTCTGGATCAAGTGCGGCCGTAACCTCGTCAAATAGCATGATCTCAGGGTTTAAGCAAAGGCTTCTAACGATGGCTATGCGCTGCTTTTGACCGCCGCTTAGCTCCTTTGGATAGGCAAATTTCTTATCAAGTAGCCCAACCTTGCTTAGCCACATATCAGCCGTTTTTTCAGCCTCGGCTCTATCTCTTTTTTGCACCTTTAAAGGCCCAAGAAGAACGTTATCTATGACGTTCATGTGATCAAATAGCTCATAGCTTTGAAAGACCATGCCGACCTTTTGGCGGATCCTTTGCCACTCATTAAATTTAGCATCTATCACTTCGCCGTCTATGATGATCTCGCCACTTGCGATGCTCTCAAGGCCGTTTATGCATCTAAGTGTTGTGCTTTTGCCACAGCCCGATGGTCCAAGAAGCA
>JAHADO010000143.1 GCA_018375265.1 Campylobacter concisus
AAAAAACTGCCCTCGCTTGCGTTTGTGTCGGTCTTGATGATGAGCTTGTCGATTGCATTGTTTTGCGGATAGCCCTCTGGAAATATCCACTGGGCATTTAAAAATTTGCTATTAAAAGTTAGTGCTATCTTTGTGCCATTCATCACTGGTGTTCTGTAAAGATCGAAAACATCGCTTTTATCTGAAACTGCGCCTGAGTTTTGATTTAAAAGTGCTAAAAAGCCAAATTCTTTTGCCAAGGAGACAACTCTGCTATCGATCTCGCCGTAAGGGACTGCAAAGTATTTTGGCTTATAGCCCATGTGCTTTTCAAAGGTCTCAACGCCCTTTTGAAAGTCCTCTCTTAAGGCCTCATCGCTAAGTTTAGTCATCCTTGGATGAGCGTATGAGTGATAGCCGATCTCTCCGTAAGCTTCTAGCTCTTTGATCTGATCAAAGTCTAAATAATCACCATATTTGTTCGCGCTTGCCTCTACATAGACCATCAAAGCAAATGGGTAGTTATACTCTTTAAAAAGCTCAAGAGCGTTATTGTAAAAGCTTTTGTATCCATCATCAACGGTGATAACGATCCAGTTATCAGGGATCGGTTCGCCAGCATTTACCGCATCGACAAGCCTTGATAGCTTGACAACTTCGTAGCCGTTATTTTTGAAGTATTCAAACTGAGCTCTTAAATTTTGAATAGAAATATCTGTGCTAACGTGCCTTGGATCGTCAAAGCGGTGATAAACTAGGATGTGAGCGTCTGCCAAAGCAAACGTTAGCGTCAAAAGTGACGCTAAAAACGTTTTTATCATTGTTATTTTGCTGGATTTTGTGGTGCGCTAGGAGCTGCTGGCACGTCGTTTGATTTTGGTATGACTAGAGATTTGCTATCGACGCTATCAACGATAGAGCGTTTTAGATCTTTGTTGTAAAAATATCCAAGCGCAAGTGTGTTTAGGATAAACAAAACGCCCACCACAAAGGTAAATTTAGCTAAAAATCCAGCTGGTCCTTTTGCTCCAAAAAGGCTCTCGTTGCTTCCACTGTATGCTCCAAGACCGATAGATGAGCTCTTTTGGAGTAAAACTGCGATCGTGATAACGACAGCTAGAACAAATTGTAAGATTAAAAATATTAAACTCACGAAATTTCCTTTAAATTTTTTAAATAGCTTGCGATTATACAAGAAAAGATTTAAATTTTTAGTTAAAGTTCTTTTTCAAGCTCATAAAGCTCGTATCTTATGCTTTTAAAAAGCTCAGCTCGCTCTAAATTTATAAGCTTAAAGCACTCTTCAAGCACGCGGGCGCTCTCCTGGGCACGCTTGAAATTTGCAGTGATGATCTCGTCTAAATTTGATCTTTCTTGCTCGCTTTTTGTGCTGGTTTTTAAAACGTCATTTTGTGAATTTCTAAATTTTAAAAATTCTTTTTGTGGGATCTTTGCCTTGTGGCGAAGGGACTTTATCTTATAGGCGAGCTTAGCATCGTCAAAGACATATCTTTTTATATCTTCAACGACGCGAAGCCCTTCTTTTAGCCTATTTAAATTTGCATCTATCACTCGGTAGATGCGCTCGTCGTTAGTCATTTCTATTAAAAATGCCTAAAATTTGTAGTAATGATGTAAATAAATTTACAAAATCAAGATACAAAGCAACTGCACCTTCAACTGGTGTCTCGTAGTTGCCACGGATGATATTTTGTGTATCAAAAAGTATGTAAGCACTAAATAAGATCGATGAAATACTTGCGATTACAAGTTGAAACATCGTGCTTTTAACGAAAATGTTGATGATCGCTGCCACAACGATAACTATCAAAGTTATAAATAGCATCTTGCCCATCGTTGTAAAGTCGCGTTTTGTATTCATCGCAAAGACGCTTAATGCACCAAATGCAACTGTTGTCAAACCAAATGCCTGAGCTACGATACTAGCGCCACTTGGCATAGCAAGGATCGCTGAAAGTAGCGGAGTTAGCGTAAGGCCACTTACAAATGTAAATGCAAAAAGAAGTATTAAATTTAATCCCTCTTTGCGTTTAGCTGCCATTAGACCAAAAAGTAACACAAACTCTAGTATCACAAGTCCCCAAAACAAAAATCTATTTGCCGCAAAAACGCCAGCAATGCTAATACCTACATAAGCGCCAGCAGTAGCTGAAAGTAGTGATGCTGCAAAAAGTTGATAAGTTTGTTTTATAAAAGTGCTTAGTGAGCTTTGAGAATACGCAAGCTCCTCTTGATTTTGCTTAGCGTAGTTTCTATCATACAAACTCATTTTTTCTCCTTATGAATTTTTGTGGTGAGTTTAGCCTAAAATAATTAAACAATAAATAAAAAGAAGTTTAATAAAAAATATTAGTTTAAAGTCCGTTTTAGAGGGCATTTTTTTGATTAAATAAAAGTTGCTATAATCGCGATAAAAATATAAAAATGGAGATAAATTTTATGGATGATTCAATACTTGAAGGTGCAGTAAAATTTATGGAAGATGGCTTTTTAGAGCATGAAGAGCTCTTTAAAAGTCTGCAACACAAGCAAGATCCTCACACGCTTTTCATATCTTGCGTGGATTCAAGGGTCGTGCCAAATTTGATAACAAACTGCCTACCAGGCGAGCTTTTCATGGTGCGTAATATCGCAAATATCGTGCCACCATATAGAGTGAGCGAAGAGTTTTTGGCGACCACTTCAGCGATCGAGTATGCGCTTGAAGTTTTAAACATAAAAAACATCATCATTTGCGGACACTCTGACTGTGGTGGATGCGCGGCACTTTATGTGGATGAAAAGAAGCTAAAAAACACTCCAAACGTTAGAAACTGGATCAGGCTAATAGAGCCTATCAAGCGAGAAGTGCTTAAATTTACAAGCGATGATCCAGCCAAAATGGCGTGGCTAACCGAGAGGCTAAACGTGATAAATTCGATCGAAAACATAATGACTTATCCAAATGTAAAAGAGGAGTATGAAAGTGGTAAGCTTCAAATTTATGGCTGGCACTACATCATAGAAACTGGCGAAATTTTTAGCTACGATTTAAAAGAGGGCACGTTTAAGCTTCTAGCGGACAGAAGGGGCGAAAATGCGTAAATTTCTAGCCATCATCCTGCTTTCTTTCATAACTCTTTTTGGCGCTGATAACAACGTAACACAAGAAGACGATATCATCAGCATAACAAATCAAATTCAAACCATAAACAGCCAGATAAATATCATAAAATCTCAGCAAAAAGACTTAAACGCTTCAAAGGTTGATAACTCAAATTTGATCACTCTTCAAAAGAAAAAGAGCGCTCTTTTAGAGAAAATTCCGACCTATGTTATGCAGATCGAAGTTACACAAAGCGATATCAATAAGTACAACCTGCAAAAAGAGGCGCTAGAGAAAAAGGTAGCCAGACTTGAAAAGCAGTCAAACAAGGACGCTTATATACAAAGCGCCATCGAGCTTGAGAAGATGAAGGTAGACTACGCCTACTACTCAGCGCTCATTAGCCTTGAGGAGATATTTAAAAAGGGTGCTAAGGCAAATTCTATCAAAGAGGTAATAGACGGCGGACTCTTAAATTTACAAACAAATTCCTACGTCAGCATAAAGGAGCTAAAAGACTCGCTAAATGAGACTTCAGGCTCGTACGACGCGGCATTTATGGACCTTGAGCTAAAAAAAGAGACGCAGGAGGAAATTTTAACCTACCTTAAAAATAACGCCGATCTTCTAAGCTCAAGCATGCTCTTATCTGAGCTAAATTTAGTCGATACGGTGGACTATATAAACAAATCAACAGCTGTAAATCCAAACAAATTTAACCTTGGCAAGATAGTTGTTATCGTTGCGATATTTTTATTTTTCGTCTCGCTAACTAGAATTTTAGCCAAGCTCACCTACTGGGTGATGTCGCTCATCGCTTCAGGCGAAGGGGTCAAAGAGGCTAAAGATCAGATCGTAGATATCGTGAAAAAGCCGATCTCTGCGCTTCTTATCATCTACGCGCTAAATATCTGTATCGGCGTTGGATTTTACCCAGTGCCAGTGCCGCTTGTCGTAGCAAATATCTTTTCTATCATCTATATAGTCGCATTTTCATGGCTTGTCCTCACCATACTAAATGGCTACGGCATCGCTATACTCGACAAGATCGCGCAAAAAAGCAAGCGTAAAGAGGTGATAAACCTAGCACTAAAAGTGATCTACGTGATCGTGCTAATCATCACACTTTTACTGATCCTTCAAAAGCTTGGCTTTGATATCTCAGCACTCATCGCCTCACTTGGTATCGGTGGTCTTGCTGTTGCCTTCGCTGCTAAAGACATCATCGCAAACTTCTTTGCATCTGTTATGATGCTCTTTGACAACTCATTTTCACAAGGCGACTGGATAGTTTGTGGCGATATCGAGGGCACGGTCG
>JAHADO010000144.1 GCA_018375265.1 Campylobacter concisus
GCGCACTTTTAGCAAAGATAAATTTAAAAGAATTTGCAAGCTCAAACACTTATCCTGATATCTTTGGGAGCGAGAGCGAATTTGAAGATATAGGGGCGAGTTTAAAAGAGCACTTTACTGGGCTTTTAAATTTTTATCAAAATGCCGCCAACAAAGGGCTTGGCGTGATAATAGTAATATGCTAAATTTTTAAATTTATAAATGAAAGGTGATTTAAATTTAGCCAGCTTTAAAGGCAAATAAATTTATAGAGTGCCTACGTGGCAAAAGATAAATTTATACAAAAACATACTTGATAAATTTGCTATCTATCTAGGCTGCGAGGCATATACAAAATCGCCTTTGTTTTAGCGCTAAATTTATATGCCTAGCGTCAAAAGTCAAATTTCTCACGTCCAAAAGCAAGCTAAATTTGCTAATAAAGCCTTCTTTTATCATAAATTTATAGATTTTGATTTAGCATTTCATTAAAATTTCAAGGCCTCTTATGAATTTCTTGCTATTTTTTATCACCCTTGCGCCCATTTCGATGATGCCAGGTATCAACATGACTTATGCGATGAGCGTTGGTATGAGCTTTGGCTACAAGCACTCGTTTTTCGTGATGGCTGGGCAGCTTTTAGCGATCGCTTTTGTCTCGTTTAGCTGTATGCTCGGCGTGGGAGCGGTACTGCATCATTTTGATTACGCATTTAAGGCGCTAAATATCATCGCAGGCCTTTATATGCTCTATCTTGGCGTGATGCTCTTTTTTGGCAAGGGCGAGCTTAGCATCACAAATGTCTCAAATTTGCCAAGCAAAAAGCAGATGTTTATAAATGGCCTCATCGTTAGCGTCTCAAACCCAAAGGCGTGGATATTTTTCTCAGCCTTGCTGCCTACATTTTTGGATAAAGATGACTCTTTTAGCCTTGCTCGCATGTGCGTTATCACCGTAACGCTCGTTTTCATCGAGTTTTGTGCGCTAAATATCTACGCACTTGGCGGAGCTATGCTAAAGAAATTTTTACAAACGCACCTAAGACTACTTGAAATTTGCACTGCTATCATCGTCTGCACGATCGGCGTGCTCTTGCTTTTTAGATAAATTTATCCCCTTTTTACCTAGCTTGGCTAAAATTTATCCAGTTTGCACTACATTTTTAGCAAAAGGATAAGAGATGAAAAAATTTCTATTTATATTTACAAATCAGCCATATAGCGGCACAGACAACGCTTACAACGCACTAAGGCTGGCTAGAGCGCTAAAAGAAAAGGGCGAAGAGGTTAGGATATTTCTCATGAACGACGCGGTCGATCTTGCGCGAAATAGCACCAAAAAGCCAGAAAACTACGACATTGATCTAGTGGAGATGCTAAAAGAGCTATACGCTGGCGGCGCTAAGCTTAAGGTTTGTGGTAGCTGCCAAACAAGGTGCGGTTTGCATGTGGGAGAGCCTTATTTTGAGGCTGAGGTGAAAGGCAGCATGGATATCTTATCCGAGTGGGTGAGAGAGTGCGATCAGGTGATGACATTTTAGAGCAAAAAGGAGAATTTATGAGTTTGACATTTAGTGTAAAAAATAAAAAGAAGCTACTTGGCGGATATGCAAAGGCGCTAAGCGAGCGTGAAATTTCAGCTCTTGTTGAGGGGCTTTTCTTTTTTAACAGCGAGCAAGAGGAGCCAAGCGCAAATGAGCTTGGCGCTGACGTGATGATAGCAGGCGTGTGGCAAAAGAGCGTTCGTGGCTTTGAGCTAAACTACGAAGATGGCGAGTATATCGTGCGCGTTTATACTCCAAGTGGCGTCGGAGACTGGCAGATCGCACTTGAGCTACTCTCAAAGCTCTCAGCCCAAACTGGCTCTAAAATAGAGTGCGATAACAAAAAAATTTATGATAGCGAGCAAATTTTAAAATTTGACTACGAGACTGACATCATGTGGGGGCTTGAGGCGTTAAAGGACGCAAAAGAGAAAAATCAAACTCTTTATATCTCTGGCGTGGAGCGAGACGTGGCGTTTGACGCGGTTATGGTAGATGAAATCTTTACAAGTGCCAGCCCTGCGGCTAAATTTGATGAGATGATGAGGCAGGTGCAGTATCTTGACGCATATAGCGCAAAAGAGCACCTCTATCAAGACAAAGACGGCAACGAAATTTATGGCGCATATACGCTTAGTGAAAATTTGCCGACCATCTTGCCTTATGCTCCCTCTCCGTCGTGGCAGGCACAAGAGGCGCTTGGAGATCGCAAGGTATCGCGCTGGGTGCTTACGCTAGTTGTGGGCGTGGAGGATAGTGACGCTCACGTGCTTGATGAGTGCGAATATGGAGCTTTCATGGCAAATTTACCAAAAGAGAAATACCGCTTCATTGACGCTGCAAACGTGCTTGTTGAGCCACTTAGCGAAGAAGAGATGAGAGAAATTTTACAAAGAGCAAAGGTTTAAATTTATTAAACCCCAAAAAAATGTAAATTCACCTCAGACTTGCTTAAAACTTAAGCCAGTTTAAGTGCATTTTTAAGCTCATAAAAGCCAGAATTTTACTGACTATGCCGCTTTTTGAGTATGATACGTATGGTTTAAAAAGGATAAAAATGAAAATTTTAAAGGCTATCTTAGCGGCAGCATCGGTGGTTTGCTTTCTAAACTCGGCCGTTTTACCGCAAAACGACTGGAGTAAAAGAGAGCTAAAAGGCAAGGTCAAAAGCATGACGACTACGGAGTATGAATACTCTATGGATGGCTCTGGCACGCTAGAAAACACACGCGTAAAACGAACGGAGTTTAACGAAAACGGCTATATAGTGCAAGAGAGTGAGCAAATAAATGGCGCGCCAAACAGCTCGGTTTTGTTTGAGTACGGCAAAGACGGGCTAGTGCGCAAAAAATATCAAGATAGCGCCGTTTATCTCTATGAATACGAATTTGACGGCGAAAATTTAGTCGCAACAGCCAAAGAACAGCATGTTGAGGATAAATTTTACCCCCGAACGGAGAAAATCACCTACGGCAAGGACGGCAAAATGATCGCCCAGGCGGTATATTCGGGCAGGACGCTAGTGACGGATGATAGCTACGTCTACGACGAAAAGGGCGTTTTAACGCGGATAGAAGATAATATGGAGCCGCGGCACGGTATAGAGATAAGCTTCGAGCGCAAGCCAAACGGCGAATATGAAAAAATCACGCAAGCCCCGAACTCAAAATGGGTTTATTACTACGCCGCAAATGGCGATGAAATGGAGTATACGTCGGTAAATTACTTCGGCTCCGAGGCAAAAATCTGGCAAATTTTGCAGTTTAAAGACATAATCAGGGACGAGCGGGGAAATTTGACGCATAAAACCTCGGTCAAATTTAAGCCTGCTGACAAATACTACGAAAACGGCGATATAACGGAAATAGGACTATATAAAAAGCTACAAATCAGCTACGAATACTACTAATAAAATAACCGCTCTTAAATTTACAATCCTGCTGGCGGAGGATAGCTGGCTTGATAAAACTGAGCATCGACATTAACTGCTAAACTAGGCGGTGCATGTTTTTATTTTTGCTTTTTAGCCATTTTTAGTAAGATTTAAATTCTTAGCTCATATGCATCACTTAAAAGACCTTAAATTTACCCACATTAACCGATAGCTGCCGAGTTTTGATTATTTATTTAGCTTCTTTTGGTTAAAATCAGCCCAAATTTACAAAACTAAAGGTTAAAAATGAAAGAAGGCAAAGTTTGGAAATTTGGCGATAATATCGACACTGACATCATCATCGCCGCAAGATATTTAAACACTTCAGACGAAAAAGAGCTAGCAAAACACATCATGGAAGACGCCGATCCTAAATTTAGCTCAAAAATAGCAAAAGGCGACATCATCGTAGCTGGTGAAAATTTTGGCTGCGGTAGCTCAAGAGAACACGCCCCGTTAGCGCTAAAAGAGGCTGGTGTAGCGGCTGTTGTGGCTAAAAGCTTTGCTAGGATTTTTTATAGAAACAGCTTTAACACAGGGCTTTTGATACTTGAGATCAAAGAAACCGACGAGATAAACGAGGGCGACACGCTAAAGATCGACGTAGATAACGGCGTCATCATAAATGAAAGCACAAAAAAAGAGTATAAATTTAACGCTATCCCGCCATTTATGCAAGAGCTTTTAAACGCTGGTGGCCTTATCGAGTACGCAAAAGCGAAGATGAACTAAGGAGCGGCGATGAAAAACTATAAAATTTGCGTTATAAAAGGCGATGGCATCGGCCCTGAGATCATCGACGAAGCTATAAAGGTTTTAGACGTTGTAAGCGCTGAGTTTGGTATCAAATTTGAGTATGACTATAAGCTTATGGGCGGCGCTGCATACGACGTTTTTGGCGAGCCACTGCCAGATGAGACGCTAAGATCAGCACTTAGTAGC
>JAHADO010000145.1 GCA_018375265.1 Campylobacter concisus
CCATCCTCAAGCTCACTAAAGCCTTTTATCTCAAATTCTTTACCTTTTCTATCAAAAATTTTTAGCTTTTTGTCGCGTTGCCCAGCCCATTGCTTTAGTTCGTTCAGATAGGAGTTGTATTCGCTAGATGCACTTTGCAGTAACGAGTTATACGCCGCATGAGATATATTTACGTCCTCCCATCTGGTATATGGCCTACCTTCTCTTGCCTCATAGTCTTGTATAAATTTACCCAGATCTCCAAAGCTTATTATCGTAGGATTTTCATAGTGGCTCTTTTCTATCTTTTTACCAAGATCGCCTATACCCACTCTCATAGGATTTATTTTAACGGTATCTTCTTGATAGACTACAACCGTGCTTTTAGTGCCGAAGTCTATGCCGACTACTCCGTCCTTTATGCTGCTTTTTGGATCTCTTGCTGTTAGAGAATGCTCTAGATTTACTTCTATGCCATCATTTTTACCTTCATCCATCTCCCAGAGTTCCCACAGCCCAAGTCCGACATCTGTTAGCATTTTTGGCTCGTATTCTTTTATATCGGCTCTCATTTTATCTTCATATAAAAATGGCTCTACAAATTTGTATCCATCTATTTCTAGATTTTGCAGATACTCTAAATTTGAAAGAATAAATTTATCTTCTTTGAATTTAAAATTTAAAAGTATATTATAAGCCTTATTCTTAGTGAATTCTTGCATTATTAAATTAGATTCTACAAAACTTCTAAAAAGCTCTTTTGTTGCTATATTATCCATGATTTCTATAGCAAAAGCCCATTTTGTATATAAATCATCAGGATCACACAAATCAATAACGCCAGAATTACATCTATAATAGTAATTTTGTTCATGGGCATATCTTATGCAATTCTCTTTATTTTGAATTTTTGGCAATTTATCATATATAGCATCTATAATTTTCTTAATAGTATCTGAAGACAAACATTTACCAATTTTGGTTGTATCATAACCTATAAAAAGAAAATGTGGAAGTAGGCAAACAATAGGCAAAGAATAAAAAAGTCTATTAAATGATAGATTGTTTTCCAGTGATTTCTTTTTTATTTTTTCGTACTCTGCCTCAGGCAAAACCTTTATAATCATATTATCATTAAAACTATAAAAGGTGGTACCTTCTTGATCTAAACTTATTGAAGAGTTATTTTTTCCATATTCTACAAATGCATCGAAAGCATCTTTTATATACTTAGTAAAAATGATTTTGGGGCTTTCGGTATTATCACTATCGCTTGCTAAAAACTCTTTCCAACTATCGTTTATCTCTTGCTCAAGTTTTTCTTTTGATATTTTTATTTTATCTATTTGTTTGGTACTCATATTTATTCCTTTAAATTTTTACTACAGTTTTCCTCTTTATCTCTTGTGTTTTGCTATTCATCATGCCTTTTAATAAAATTTCATTTATTTTACCACTTACGCCTTTACTAGAGTTATGTCTTAAATGTAGCTGTGGATCAAATTCATCTCCTATACTAATCGCCTGAAGCTTATATATATCACCATTTGCTTTAGCAAAATTTGCAAATAAAAAGTAAAATATCTCTATTAGCTCTTTTGTGTCTACATTTTGTCCTTCTTTCAGTTCATTATTTATATAGTCCCATAAATTTTCAATATTTCTGGATTGAACGCCGGATGCTATAAAGCTAGCCAGACTATCTTCTTTTATAATATTTTCAAGTGATTTTTTTGTAGAAGTAGATAGTTTTTTGAAGCGCTCATAGGCGTTGGCATCTTTTTTAAAATCAACAAGCTCGTTTTTCATTTGATCGATCTGCTCAGTATACATTTTTTTTAATTTTTCTTTTTCGTTTTCAGCATCTCCTAGTTTTTTCTTGAGTTGCTCTATCTCGACTTTTAAATGCGACGAATCCTGATCAAGATTAAGCCATTTTGCCAAGATTGCCTTCAACCTATCTATTAAACTGTTGTTAATCTTTTCTTTCACCTCTTCATCCTCCAAAAGTTCCAACAATATCTTTTTGTTTATCAACTTATCTTTATGTGAAATATCGGTTAAATTATTTTTTTCTTGATCTAATTTTTCTTCGTTCATTTTGTAACACTCCTAAAAAATAAATATATTCTACTATATTTTCTTATTTAAGGCATCTTGCTTTTTTTGTATAAAACTAATGTATAAAAATGTCATATCTTTCTACTTTAATACCATAGCAAGTATGGTTATTTTGGCAGTGCCTGTGTTTTTAACATCACTTGTAGTTCCAAAGACTATGTCACTATCTGGCTCAAGATGCTGTTCTATGATATTTATCGCCTCTGTTAAGTCTGAAAATTCCATACTTTCTTCTATCTCAAACCAAGCTACAGTGGATCTAACCGCTACATCTAATGAGAGAAGTTTTTGCATGGCTTGTTCGGTGGCATTTTGGATGGCATTTTGCCCACTAGAAATGCCTCTAACGATCGCTGGCACACCTTTATGAGCCATAGTGCTTTTAATGTCGGATATGTCTAGCCCTATGCTTGCAGAGTGGCCACTAAACTCTTTTATAAACATAGCGCTGCTAGCCATATCAACTAGGTCTTTGTCTATATCTTTTAAATTTTGCTCATACGAAGTAAAACCTTGAAAATTTGAAAGCTTTAGCCCATTTATCTGATAATTTTCATCATTTATTATCTTTTCAAATGCACTAAACCTCTCTTTGTAGTAGTGCATTTTATTTCTACCTGCCTCATCTATTTGTACATTGCTTGTTGCTCTATCTATGATCTCGGCTAAGCTCATATCTTCTCCTTTTTTAAAAAATTTAATGAAATTTACACCAGAGCATTGACAGGTTGTGTCTTGATCTGTTTTTAGGATAAAATAGCGAAAATTTTAAAAGGATTTAAGATGCACTCTCACGACAAGATAGCCTTTAGGCTCGCTCAAATTTTAATAAAGCTAAATGACGGAGCAAGACTTAGCATAGATGAGCTCACGGAGGAATTTAGTGTCAATAAAAGAACCATTCTGAGGGACTTTGAGCGCCTAAATATACTGCCCATAGAAAAAACAAATGGCAAATACTTTTTGGCCGACTATGCACTTGGTAAGCTTAGCTATAAAGATATCCAGGCATTTGCCATACTTAGTGGGGTGAAGTCTTTGTTTCCGGACCTAGACGATAAATTTATAAGCGACATCTTAAACGAGAAGCTAAACAAGGCCTATCTCATCAAAAATCAAGGCTTTGAGGATCTGCAAATTTCAAGAGCCGAGTTTGAAGAGATAAGCGCTGCTATCATTAAAAATAAGATGATTGAGTGCTCTTACAACGCTAAATTTAGATCACTAAAACCATATAAACTGATAAACAACAATGGCGTCTGGTACCTGCTGGCAGATGATAGTGGCAAGCTTAAAAATTTCACCCTTTCAAAGCTTGAAAGTATAAAGATAAAAGATAGCACATTTAAGCCAAATGAAGAATTTACAAACCGCATCAAGCAAAACGATACAAACTGGTTTTCGGACGTAAAATTTGAAGTGATACTAGAGATAAAAAGCGAGGCGATGAGCTACTTTAAAAGAAAGAAATTCTTGCCAAATTTTAAAATAATAAGCGAGGATGAAGATAAGATCGTCCTAAGCACAGAGGTAGCCTATGACGATGAGATCCTGCGCGTGGTCAAGTACTGGCTGCCATTTATCAAGATAAAAGAGCCTGAGTATCTAAGGGTAAAATTTGCAAGATTGCTTGAGGAGTACTTGAGATAGCACAACAAACTACTATGGTCATTACTCACACCATTAAACCAAACGGCAATGCAAACATATCATCGCCCACCCCTTCCAAAGTCCTCGTGGCAATAGTTATTTCTTAGCATTTTTAAGTTGTCGCTATTTATTTTATTTCGCTTTGCTATCTCTTCAAATTTATCTCTTGCCATTAGCATATCTGCTATGATCTCTTTAAATTCGCCGTCATCTATATCAAATTTTGATTTTATTTCATAAAAAAGCTGGACTGAGGGCAAACTTTGAAAACCCACAAAATTTAAAGCATGGTTTTGCTTTGAGTAGATTATAGGTGTTGGTGTTATATCAAATGCAGGGGATAAATTCCAGCTTTTTGTTTTTTCATCATATAGCACGCCGTGATTTCTTAGGTGATCGTCCGTGTTGCCAAATAAGCCATTAAAAACCATACGCCGAAAAAGCTCTTTTTTGTTTTTACTATCAAGCACGCTAGCTAGATCGCAGTAGCTCTTATCGTTGCTTTCATCGCCATCTCTAACCCCAAGCAAGGTCATAGCCGACTTATATGGTATTCTCTTATCGCCGTTTCTGTCAAATCTTTTGACAAGCAAAGCCGTGCCTTTTGCCGTTTCAAAAAGCTCGCTTTGACATA
>JAHADO010000146.1 GCA_018375265.1 Campylobacter concisus
AAGTTTTGTAGAGTATCTTTTGCTTTTGCTGTTAAAATTTCTTTTTCTTTTTTACTTTTATAAATTTCAAGCACATTAGCTCTTGCTTGTTCAAAGCTCATAGGTTGTGGAGGAGTTATACTTTTTATTCTAGCTATCAAATAGCCATCTTTGTAGATAAATGGTTTTATCACTTCGCCAACTTTTGCACCCTTTATCTCATCAAGTGAAAAAGTAGCATTGTCTTCATTTACACTTATAAAACCATTAGTTGCAAGCTCAGCTTTTTTAACAGCGACATACTTTTCTAAAGCATTAGTTTTACTTTGCTCTATGTTGTAGTCTTTATTAACTTCAGCTTTTACCTCGTTAAAAGGTTTTATCTTGTCATCAGAACCCTTGTATTTATCTTGGTTCTCGTTATAGTAAGATTTTAAAACGCTTTCGTTTGCATCGCTTTTTTCTGACTCGACAAAGTATGTATCTATGCCATAAAGTGTCTTTGTCATATAGTTATTTTTATTTATCTCCCAAAGATCTTTTAGCTCTTTCTCATCTACTTTGATCTCATTTTGATCAGCATTTACTACTTGCACAGCTAATTTATCTTGCATGAAAAAGCTAGCTTCCATCATGGCGATATCTTCTTTGCTAGCAGGTAAATTTAAAATAGTTCTAAGTTTATCTAGTAAGATGGTTAGTTTTAGATTGTCTTCAAAATCAGTTGGGTTTATCCTAGCTCTTCTTAGCACATCGTAGTATAAATTTTTGTCAAAAACGCCGTCTTTTTGAAATGTTGGATCGACGATTATATATTTTAAAACATCGTCTTTATTAACGCTAAGACCGATATCGTCTGCAAAATTTAATAGTAAATTTTCTTGGATAGCAGCTTGAAGTGCAGCATTTTCTAAACCTAACTCTTCAGCTTTCTCTTGAGTTAGTTTGCCTTCAAATACATTGTTGTAGTACTGATATAACCTATCGTATTTTTGTTGCAACTCTTGAACGCTTATATTTCTATGTCCTACTTTGGCTACTGAAGTAGCTCTGTTGCTGTTTAGATCGTATGCGCCCCAGCCGACAAAACCAGCACCGACAAAGGCTATCGTGCTTACCCAAATTGTCACGACTAGGTATTTTTTATGTTTTTGCATCCAAGATAACATTAAGTTCTTCCTTTAAAATACTAACAAAGCTTGTGCGATATTTTATAGAAATTTGGCTTAAATAAGCTTAAAATGGGGCTTTATAAAAACGTTTCTTGCTAAATTTTTACTAACATTTTTTATCTTTGTTAGCAAAAATTTAAATGCTAAAATCGCTGCAATCACCAGTAAAATGAAGCAGTTTGCAGCTATTTTCTAACAAAGCTATATCTTTTGCAAGTAGCTGAGGGCTCCTGCTATACGCATAAACGCCGTATCCTTTGATTACGACGACGTTAGTATTTTTTTCTATCATCGCTCTATAAATTTCTGTCTCAGCACGCTCATACCAGTCGTCAAACTGCTTTGGATCATAGACTAAAATTTCATTAAATCTTATGCATCCAAAATAGTCTTTTGGTGCGATCTTTTCATGTTTCATTGCATAAGCTGTCACGTATGGAGGCATGGCGTAGCAGACAAATTTTGCTTCATTTATGTTTTTGTAGATATTTAAGTGTATATCAGCATCCAAGCTTGCATCATTCCAGCGGTAGTCTTTTTTTGATGAAAGAAGCGTTAGATCACTATCTTGCAAGTCGTCAAAAATGGCACTTTGCTTGTTGATGATAAATTGATTTTTTTCTACCCTTGCTGAGATAGAACCATGAAAAACACCAAAAAAATTCTTTCTAAACATCGAAAGAGATATCTTTTTTATCTCATTTGTTGAGTGCAATAAGTCCATTTTTTCTCCTATGTTTGGGTGATTATATTTAAGCTATCTTAAAATTTGTGTAAAATTTTATGTAATGATAGCTTTTTAAGTAAAATTTCGATAAATTTTCACACTAATTTCATTAAAGAGGCAGTGTTGCAAAGTCCGCATATTAGCGTTTTACTTGACGAAGTTTTATCATTTTTTAAAGACCTGCGTGGAAATTTTATAGATTGCACGCTTGGATATGCTGGACATTCTAGTGCCATTTTGTCTCAAAATGAAAATTTAAATTTGATCGCTTGCGACAAAGACAATGAAGCTATAAATTTCTCGCTCAATAAACTTGAGCCATTTGGCAGTAGAGTGAAGATTTATAAGAGCAATTTCTCTGAGCTTATTAGCAAACTTAGCAGCGATGAAATTTCAAATGTTAGAGGGATTTTAGCTGACATTGGCGTTAGCTCTTTGCAGATAGATAAAGATGATAGGGGCTTTAGTATCGGCTCAAGCACGCTTGATATGCGCATGGATAAAGAGCGAAGTTTTAGCGCCTATGACGTGGTAAATGACTACTCGTTTGATGAGTTAGTTAGGATTTTTAGGGATTATGGTGAGCTAAAAAATGCCGCTGGGATCGCAAATAAGATAATAAATGCTAGAAATTTAGGCAAGATAACAAGCGCAAAAGAGCTTGCAAACATAATAGGCACAACCCAGATAAAAGGGCGCGGCGTTAGCCCTGCGATCCTTGCTTTTCAGGCGATCAGGATAGAGGTAAATGGCGAGCTAGATGAGCTAGCAAATTTGCTTGATAGTATAGAAAAGGGCGGTTTTAAAGATTGCTTGGTGGCGATTATTACATTTCACTCGCTTGAAGATAGGATCGTAAAAGAGCGCTTCAAAAAGTGGGCAAACAGCTGTATCTGCCCGCTTGGCATCTACCGATGTGAGTGCGGAAACAACCACGAACTAGGCGAAATTTTAACCAAAAAGCCACTAACAGCAAGCCAGAGTGAGCTAGCACAAAACACACGAAGCAAGAGCGCAAAACTGCGTGTTTTTAAGATAAAAGGATAAAGATGCAAGAAAAAGAAGAGCTGCTAACACTTCACGACGAGGAGCAAAAACGTGAGGTAAATTTAAGCTTTAAGACGCTAGTGATGGTCTATCTGGCGGTTTTTATAGCGCTGGCTCTATTTTTGCCAAAAATTTATATAGCAAATCAAATTTATTATATAAGTAGAGATATCGCTGACATCAGCGGCAAACGAGATATGCTCCTTGAAGAAAACAGAGCTCTTAGCATAAAGCTTGAAAATTTGCGTTATAAAAATCAAATTTTAAACAATATGCAAGAGCGTCAATGGAAATAATTAAGAAATTTAAAAGCTTCATCCACTACTATGACCCTGCAAATTTTCAGCTCATCTACTCGCTAAAAGCTGCCACAACCATCGCTTTTAACTGCTTTTTGTGCTTTTACTTCTTTCATCTAAGTGGCGCTATCATGGCTGTAAATATCACGATGGGCATCTTCTTTCTTGGCGAGCTTGAGTGTAAAGATAGCAGCAAGCTTGCGTTTTTGCTACTTTACATCGCACTTTCTTGCGCTTTTATGCCCTTTGTTGATCCATTTATCAGCCTTGGCGTTTGGCTCTCGCTTATCGTATTTGTCTGGATATTTATAGTTGGTATTAGCCAAATTTATAGCTCAAATTTAAACAAAATTTTACTCGCCGTAAATGCAACAGGGCTAGTTGCCTTTGTGACAAAGGCCGCAGTTGGGCTAAATGTGGCTGATAGCATCGGCGGACTTATCTTGGCTGGCGTGCTAAGCATCATCATAAAATTTGAAAACTTTGGCAAATACGGCAAATTTACTAAAAAGAGCATCAGCTTTTTACTAGACAACGCCATCTTATCGAGCAAGGCGCTTGGCACGAGCCATTTTTACGCAAGTATCGCAGATTTGATGAGCTCGATTGATAAATCAAAAGAAATTTTTGCAAACAAAAGCCTAAAGATAAAAGATGTTAAGCTAGTTAGAAATCAAGCCAAAGCGCTATTTTATTTTTATAAAGTTGAAGAGATCGCTCTTTTGCTTCGAACATTAGGCGCTTCGTTTGAAAGGATCGAGGACAAAGCGCTTTTAAACGAGGTAAAAAATGAGATCGCTTACAACCTTTTTGAGCTTAAAAAGATCTTTAAAAATATTCGTTTAATTATGGGAATAACTTATCAACTCCGAGCGTAAGGTGTCTGACGCAAATACTGTGGTTCTTGCGCTTCCTCGCCCGTTCGCTCGCTTTGCTCGGTCGCGGGTCTGCGGCGAGCGCTGCCAGCGTTCTAAAAGAAGGGGCGCTATCAAAGTGTGGCAACAGGAATGTCTTTCCATCGGGTAGTATAAGCAGGAGAAAGCATCTGTCTTTTCATCTGCCACTCCGGAGATATGCCTCTACCGGCAAACCAGACTTTGCCCAGCCCGGAATGATTAATATCATCCAGAACCCTCATAAGCTCAGCACTGTGAGGGC
>JAHADO010000147.1 GCA_018375265.1 Campylobacter concisus
TAAATTTATATCGCTAAATTCTCTCTTTATGAGCTTAACTATGACGTATGACATAAAGCCAAATGCAAGGCCGTTTGTGATTGAGTAAGTAAGCGGGATGAGCACAACTATGAAAAATGTCGCAACGCCAATGGCCGGATCTTTGAAATTTATGCTAGCAAGCTCAGCAAACATAAGCACACCGACCATTACGAGGATCGGATAGATGGCATTGCCAGGGATAGCTTTAAAAAGTGGCAACATAAATAGTGTAAGTATGAATAAAAGTCCGCAAAATACAGCCGTTAGACCAGTCCTACCGCCCTCTTCTACGCCGCTAGCGCTCTCTACAAACGATGTGGTCGTACTTACACCTACAAGCGAGCCAGCTGCAGTAGCAACAGCGTCAGCTTCAAGAGTTTTTTCAAGTTTTACGACGCCATCTTTTTTGTTTTCGTCAAATATCCCTGCCCTCGTGCCAACTCCAGCTAGCGTGCCTATCGAGTCAAAAAGATCAGTCACAAAAAACGTGATAATAACTGGTAGTAAGGCTAGGCTAAACGCACCTTTTATGTCAAGCTCTAAAAATATCGGTGAGATAGAGGCTGGAGTTGAGAAAATTTCTGTTGGATGAGGAGCGATGCCAAGCACCCAAGCTATCACTGAAGTGACAAGCACAGCTAGGTTAAATGCGCCCTTTATCTTCCATGCCCAAAAGCAGATAACCAAAAATAGCCCCAAAACGCCAAGAAGCACGTTTGGATCTTTGAAATTTCCTATGCCAACTAAAACCGCGTCGTTATTTACGATAAAGCCCATTTGCTGAAACGCGACAAAGCTGATAAATGTGCCTATGCCAGCGCTTATCGCTCTTCTTAGATCAAGTGGGATGGATCTTATTATCCACATCCTAAAATTTGTAAAAGATAAGACGACAAATATCACGCCACTTAAGAAAACAACGCCAAGAGCCGTTTGCCAAGGCACTTTCATACCGATGCAAAGACCAAATGTAAAGTAGGCGTTAAGCCCCATGCCAACGCTCATCGCAACTGGCGTGTTCGCCCAAAGACCATTTAATATCGTAGAAAATATGGTAATTAGCGCTGTTGCAGTGATTAGTGCCTCATAAGGCATGCCAGTTTTGCTCATAATGATCGCATTTACCGGCACAATATACATCATCGCTAAAAATGTCGTAAGTCCCGCCCCAAATTCCTGCTTTACACTCGTTTTGTTTTGTGCTAAGTCAAAAAATTTCACCCCAAGCTCCTTTAGTAAATTTTAAGTTCGTTATATAAGCTATCACGCTCAACCGGCGTAAAACCAGATGTTTTAATAAGATCGCAAAATGTCTTTAGTGTGACGCCATTTGCGCTATTTGCACCAGCTGCACTTTGGATACTCTCTTTTTCTATCGTGCCATCAAGATCATCAGCACCAAATTCCTGAGCGATCATCGCTAAATTTAGCGTCGAAGTAGCCCAGTACGCCTTTATATGTGGGACGTTATCAAGCACCAAGCGAGATATCGCCATAGTCTTTAAAATTTCAGCTGATCCTAGAAATTTAACATCTTTTAAGTAGTTATTTTCTCTTTGATAGACAAGCGGGATAAATGCATTAAATCCGCCAGTTTCGTCCTGCAAGTCTCTGATCCTTAGCATGTGATCGATCCTATTTTCACGGCTTTCTATGTGGCCAAAAAGCATCGTCGCATTGCTTTGTCTGCCTTTATCGTGCCACATTTTGTGGATCTTTAGCCAGTTCTCGCTACTAACCTTGCCTTTGCAAATTTTAGCCCTGACCTCTTCGTCAAAAATTTCAGCCCCACCCCCTGGCATGCTATCGACGCCGTATTCAAGCATCTTTTCTATCACCTCATCGTAGCTTAAGCCGTAATGCCTTGATAAAAAATCAATCTCAGCCGCCGTCATCGCCTTTACGTGAAGCTCTGGATGAGCTACCTTTATCTTTTTAAAAATTTCTAAATACCACTGCCAACCGCTAGTTGCGTTGTGAGCAGAGACTATGTGTATCTCTTTTACACCGTGGCTCACGCTCTCATCAACGATCTTTAAAATTTCTTCGTGGCTCATTAGGTATGGATTTGGATTTTTTCTGTGGGCTGAAAATGCGCAAAATTTACAGATATCAGCACAGATATTTGTTGGGTTTATGTGGCGATTTACGTTAAAAAAGACCTTGTTGCCGTGCAGTTTTCTGCGCTTTTTGTCGGCAAATTTAGCCAAGGTAAAAATATCAAGCTCATAAAGCGAAAAAGCCTCTTGCTTGCTTAATCTCTCGCCACTTTCTAGTTTTTGTAATAGATTCATTATTTATATCGTCCTAAAGCTGAACTTAAGGCTTTATTATAAGCAAATAAAGCTTTGTTTTTGCAAAAATTATGTAACATTTGCCAAGATATTTTTAACAATGGAAACACTAAATGCTAGCTGATAAAAGTGCCAAAAATAGCGATAATTATTCAAAGATCAAAGAGAAATTTCTTGATTTTAAGGCAAATTTGCCAAAACATTTTCAAAAAAACCAAGGCAGAAATTTCACAAATTTCTTAGCCAAAGAGTATGATGATTTTATAAAATCTTATTTAAATGAAACTATGCGAGAATTTTTTGATGAGTTTGTGCCACAAAATGACAGCTTTGCTTTTAGCGTTCTAGCCATTGGCAAATACGCTCAAACGCTACTTAGCGCAAATAGCGAGCTTGAAATTTTACTAGTTTATAAAAATTTAAAGGGCTATAATATAAAAAATTTCTTAAAAGAATTTTCTGAAATTTTAGATAGCTCTGGCATGAAATTTGTGATAAAAGTTGCCGAAGTGGATGAAATTTTTATAAATTTCAAAGATGACCTTAAATTTAAAAGCGAAACCTCGCAGCTTCGCTACATCTGCGGCTCAAAA
This sequence comes from Campylobacter concisus, assembly GCA_018375265.1. Classification (GTDB taxonomy): domain Bacteria; phylum Campylobacterota; class Campylobacteria; order Campylobacterales; family Campylobacteraceae; genus Campylobacter_A; species Campylobacter_A concisus_AB. The sequence continues at coordinate 2,909 of JAHADO010000147.1, forward strand.
AGCCTCTACCGCTTAGTAAAAAGCGAGATCATAAAGATAAAAGAATTTGATAAAAAAGCCTTTTTAAACTACCATTTAAAGGCATTTTTGCCATTTTCTAGCATAAGCTACTTGGCACAAGAGCCAAATTTAAAAAGTGGCTTTGGCGGGATTGATGAAATTTACCACTTAAACTGCATACTAAACTGCCTTGATAGCGACGTTTCGGTTAGATCACAAGCCCTAAAAGTGATGAATGAAAAAGAGATCGCTAGCTTTAACCTAAATGTGGATTTTTTACTAAGCTTGCTAAGTGCCTTAAATTTAACGCAAAACACCGATACTTTCAGCGCATCAAGTGTCGAGATCACGACAAATTTCATGCAGACAAAGTCCAAAAAGCTTCAAGACAACGAGAGCGTCATCAGCCAAAAGATGTTAAGCTCGATGAATAATGTAGCCATCTACTCAAGATTTATCGCGGCTTCGCTTTGCAGGCCATTTTTCAAAAGCGAGCTAAGCTTCGTTCAAAGAAAATTTGCTAGGCTAAAAAATGGTTTTTATGAGATAAATGGCGTCATCTACGTGCCACTTCACAAAAAGCCAGCCCTTATCGAGGATCTCATAAATGAGCTTTTAGAGCTAAAAGATGTGGATTATAAATTTGATATAAGCGCGATCTTTTATATCAAGCGAGCCATCATCACAAAAGATGGCCTAGAGCGCGCTATAAGCGAGTTTAAGAAGATATTTTTAAGAGAAAATTCCTACGCTATCTTAAAATCCTTGCTCGATGCACAGATGATACAAATTTTGATAAAACCGATGGAGCACATCTCCCAGCTAGCAGAATATGACGGCTATCACGAATTTACGGTTGATGAGCATAGCATCTTAAGTGTCAAATTTCTTGAAAATATAAAAGATAAATTTATAAAAAATCTCTACACTGAGCTTTGCTTAGAGGGCAAAACGATGCTAAAGATCGTGACGCTCATGCATGACGTTGGCAAAGGACTTGGCGGAAAAGATCACGCAAATATCGGTGCAAACATCTTTAGAGCCTATGCCAACAAGCTAAATTTAAGCCAAAAAGCTATCAACATCGGCGTCATCTTGATAAAATATCACACTCTAATGAGCAACGTCTCAAACAGAGAGGATATCTACTCACAGCGCGTCATCTTTGCCTTTATCTCGAAGCTTGGCGACAAGCAGGTTTTAAAGCTACTTTACATCCTTAGCTACTGCGTGATAAATGCCACAAACGAGAGGCTTTACAACGCCTACACAGCAAAGCTTTTAAGAGAGCTTTATGAAATTTCTCTTAGCGCATTTAGCGATGAAAATTTGCTTGATGAAGCGACAAGGCGAGTAAAAAAAGAGCAGTCTATAAAACGAAATAGCGAGTTTTTGGCGCTTGAGCCAAAGCTGCAAGAGAAAATTTTTAAGATCACATCAAATTTGGTCTGCTCAACAAAATTTAAAG
>JAHADO010000148.1 GCA_018375265.1 Campylobacter concisus
GGCGCAACAGAGGGCTTTAACTTTAACTCTCCAGAAGAGATTTGGTAAGAAGTTAGAAAATGCGACCCTAGACGCTACGGCGGTATGAGTTACTATAGACTTAAAAAATATCACGGACTTCACTGGCCATGCCCAACTGAAGATGATATGGGCGGTCAAAGCCTCTATCTTGATAAGAAATTCTTTACTCCTGATGGCAAAGGTCGCTTTGTGCCATGCCTATTTGTGGATAAGGCTGATGAGATCGAGAGCGCAAAACTTGAGTTTGCTAAGAAGATGAATATGTCGCCTGAGTATCCTATCATGGCTGGTTCGGTCGATGAGAAGACTGACGCTGAGTATCCGATACAGCTTTTAACTACAAGAAAAGTTTATCAATACACAGTTGGCACCATGACAAGACGCTCACGTGCCATCGAAGAAGGCGGAGATAGCATCGGACCTATCGCTGAGATGAGCCCAGCGCTTGCAGAAAGATACGGACTAAAACAAGGCGACTTTATCAAAGCTTGGAGTAGATACGGCTACATCGTCGTAAAAGCTGAAGTGACTGACATCGTACCTGATGGCATCATCCAGATGACTTTCCACTACTGGGAGAGCTCTTGCAACGAGCTAACAAGCAGCGGTTGGGACTACATCAGTAAGACTCCGACATTTAAAGCAGCTATCCAGATCAAAAAGATCGATGAAGAGGAATTTTTACGAGTTCGCGAGCTAAAACGCGAGAAATTCCAAACTTCAAAGATCATCTACGATGACTTCCACCACCACGGAAACGCAGCGATAAATGAGTAAATTTAGCGGGTAACTCCCGCTAAATTTTAATTTTGAGTTGCAAATTTAGATACTATATTTTTGATCTCAACATTATTTTTAAGATCATCGCATCTATGATCTTTATCATATTGATAGCCCATTGTTAAAGCACCGTCATATGGTGAAAAATAAACATAAATACAATTTCTATTATTATAGTAAATACTCTTTGTATCTTCACCGCTACCTTCTGTATCCACTAGTTCGTCCGTAAGTCTTGCCTTTGAAAATTGACTGATTTTTGTTATGGATTTATCATTTGCAGCTTTATACTTATCGTAATCGCCTACAAGCAATCTTAAAGTTTCTAAGACATTCTCTGGCGTAGAGTGATTTTTTGCACGAAGCGACATAGGTTCAAAACCATTTTCATCCATAAGTATATCTAGCGCATGACCAGAAGACAATACATCAGTTATAAAACCGCTGCAATCTGGATCTTTTTGGTTTAATCCGCCTCTCCACTTGCCACCTCTAGAAGAGATGATTAATCTCATGCACAATTTTTTATTGTTATTATAGAAATCATAAACAGTACCTTCTGCACCAACATCTGTAGGTTTATTTAATGGCTCTGACGTCATCATATCTAGTTCATCCATATAACCATTTTTATCATAAAACTTAAGAGCATCTTGTAATATTTTTCCAAGATTTGGTGCATTATTAGTGGTTTTAAAATTCTTTGTTGCCTCATCAAAAAAATACTCTGCCATCTCCTGTCTTGCATCATCATTTGAACTAGCACTCTTTATCATAAAAAATAAAATTGCTGATATAGCTAAGCTCAATACAATAGGTATTATAACCGTTATAATACATATAGCTATCACATTTTTTCCGCCAAACTGCACTAGCGCTGCATCATCCCCTAGATCAAGATATTTTTCAAAGCGCTTAATAACATAATACTTGAAATACATAGGCAAGACAATCATTGTAATAGGTAAAAATATGCTAAGCAAATAATAAATCACAGCTTTTGCATAAAGTTTACGATAAACAAGTGGCAAGAAATAGAAAAAGAAAGCATACCAAGACCAAGTTGGTGTTGATTTTAACATCATCTTTCCACCACTTAAGAAAAATTTTTCAGCAGCTTGTGCATAAATTTCTACTTTTAATGCGTCATTTGTTTTTAGGTATAACCCCAATTTTTCACGCAGCAATTTTGGATCACTAAAGACCGACTTTGAATACTCTGTCATATTATCTCCTTAAAATAAGATTATTCTTTTGGCTTATATTTTTCAAAAATTCTCTCATACCACTCATCTATCGCAAATTCTTTGCAACTGGTAGGCTTACGATCATTAAAGATAACGTCTAATCGTTTTTGTTTCGGATAAAAGTCTATTAAAATACATTCAGCAAAGCCCCATAAAGAGCGAGTATCGACATCTGGATTTGGTTTTAAAACAGGACGCTTATCTATCCTAATATTTGTAATTTCATCTAAGCTAGATACTACCCTAGAGCTCTTCTTGTATTTTTCAAAATCATTGATAATGGTCTGCAAAATTTGATTTAATGGCTGTTTATACCTAGTTCTTGACGCATATCTTAAGCAATACCCTTCTCCTTTAAAAGCTTCATAGTATTCATCAATATCATCTAAGTCTTCATCAAATTCTTTGCAAACATCAAAATGTTTATTAACAACCTCGCCTGAAAATTCGCCATCTACTTTTGAAAATGAAAATTGAGCACAATTTACACCCTTATAAAATATTTTGTATCTATCATCTCCATATTCGTCTTTCCCAGCATATTCGGTTTTTATTTTTGTCATTTTCGAAAATTCATCAAATTTTCCATTAACTACATAATAGTTGCTAACATCATCAAGCATTTGCTTTATCGCCTTAATATGTATCTTTTCTTCAGATGCACAAAGATTGCAAATACAAAATATAAAAATAAATAAAAATTTTTCCATACCATCTCCATTTTAAAATTTAAAAGTCATATCGCCATCATAAGTTTTTATATCTACTTGAAGTGGTTTGCAACGCAGACTATATTTTAAAGATTCGCCAAATTTTAATATCCTATCTACTGATACACTTAGACAATTGCCTTTATTTACAGAAACACTGATCACTTTTACACTATCAACATTTGAAGTAATAGCAAGCTCTTGAGTTTTTACTACACTATTTCCTACTACCGCAACCCCTGGCAAAAACTCAACAATAAACATGTTGCTACGAGCACTACCGCCTCCAAATGCCCTATTGACCTCATTTTCCCAGTCATTTGCCAGCTTATCAAAAAAACCTGGTTCATTATCTTCTTTTGGTGCTTCTTTTTGCATAAGCGCATTTTCTAATTCATTATCAGAATTTACACTGCTATTTGGTAATAAAGAACCGCCTAGTGCAACGCTAATAACAAATAGTAAAATTCCACCTACGATATTTAATGAACCTTTATTTATCAGCAACTGGTCGTTTTGCATATCTAAAAATTTTTCAAATCGCTTAATTACAAGATAGTTAGCGCTCATACCTATTATAACAGGCACAAAAAGTAGCAAGATACCACTTATTACACTCTCTATTTTTCCAATCTCGCCAGGTAATCCTGGATAGATAAAATTTAGAATAATATTAGGCATAAATATAAAAGGAATCACCAAAAAACCAAGAAAATACATTCGTCTGCAAAGTAAAAAAAGTGGTGAAAAAATAAAAGCAAACCAGTTCCATGTTGAATCGAATTTTAAAAAAGCTTTACCGCCTTTTGCAAAAAACATCTGCGATAACAATAAGTACTTATTTGCTGCATCAATACTACCAAAATACATAATTAATTTTTTATGTAAAAGGTCACTATCCTCAAAAATCTTTTTTGAATACTCTGTCATTCTTTTCCTTTAAAAAGATATATTAATAATTTGTTTTAAAATCTCAATCGGAGTTATATTATTGTTTTTTAAAAATTTCATCACTTTCTGACATGTGGTGAGTGAACTATATAATGCATCATTTTGAATTGTTTTTTCTTTTAGGTATTTTTGAAAGACTTTTTTAAAATTATCTTCTCCAACAAGACGATTGAGTAGTTTTAAAAAAAAGTTTATCTTTATTTTTAAAATTTCATTATTAAAACTAAAGTCAGCATAAGAACCCAACTTTTTGATCTCATTTACAAGCTCTCTTTTTTCTACAGGATTCTCTACAGAAATTTTTATCTCACCAATGTTTTCATCAAAATTTACATCGAGTGTATCGCAAATCCTAAGCATTATTTTTTTTAAGATGTCTTTGTTGCTTTGACCATACCTCAAATGCGCATTTAAAGTTAAATTCTTTACCTTTGTTTCGCTTATTTTTAAAAAATTTGATATTTCGTAGTTTGATGAATTTTCAAAATGTTTTGAAAGTAGATGAAATATAAGAATTTCCGTTTCGCTTTTGCTCATAGAGCCAAAGCTACCAGACAGATAGTGTTCTAAAAATTCTTTACCAAAATTTTCACTCGCTTCATCTATAATGTTTTGTAGTATTAGCTCCATAAAAAATATCCTTATTTTTTATGTGTAACTAT
>JAHADO010000149.1 GCA_018375265.1 Campylobacter concisus
CGTGAAGTAGCTCTTTTTCGCTGTAAAATTTGCGGATAGGTTTTATCGGATCAAGATAGACTTTCATGCGGTTATTAAAGACTTCGTTGTTGTCGTCAGCGCCTCTTGCACGGCCAAGCACTCTAGCTCTTGCCACATCTTCGCTAACATCCACTTCGATGACGCCTTTTAGAGAAATTTCATCTTGCTCGCTTAAGACTTTGTCAAGCTCAGTCATTTGCTCAACGCTTCTTGGATAGCCGTCGATTATGATGTTTGATTTATTCGAGCTTTTGATGGCTGAGACGATCGCATTTACGACAACGTCAAGTGGGACCAAATTTCCTTTTGAGATAAAGCCGTCTATTAGTTTGCCAAGCTCGCTACCGCTAGCTACTTCAGCTCTTAAAAGATCGCCAGTTGAAAAGTGTGCAAATTTCTCATCATGCTGTGCGATGATAGATGCGTCTGTTGTTTTGCCGCTGCCTGGAGCGCCTATGATTAAAAATAAATTCTTCATTTTTTCCCTTTTATTGCCTTTGTTTTTTGAGCGCTTTTTGCGGAGCTAGTAAAATTTAGCTTGATGAACTAAGTGTTCTATCTGCGCAAAATTTTACGTCGCAACCACAAAAATCATCTCAAACTACTTAGGCAAGTTTTGATTTAATTAGCCGCCAAGTTGGAGGCATCTTTTTATAACTTTAAATTTAGGATGGAATTTTGTCTAAGAAAAATATCTAAAGACAAAATTCCATCTCTTTTTAAAGGCAAATTTTAAGCCTTTTGCTCTTTTTCTCTTATCCTTAGTCCTAGCTCCCTAAGCTGCTCGTTGCTAGCGTAGCTTGGCGCCTTTGTGAGTGGGCACTGAGCGCGCTGTGTTTTAGGGAAGGCTATGACGTCGCGGATCGAGCTTGCTTTATTTACAAGCATATTTAGTCTGTCAAAGCCGATCGCGATACCACCATGTGGAGGCGCACCAAATGTCAAGGCATCAAGCAAGAAGCCAAATTTCTCACGCTGCTCGGCTTCATCTATGCCAAGAAGCTTAAAGACTTTTTGTTGGATGTCATTTTTGTGAATTCTTATGCTTCCACCTCCAAGCTCAAAGCCGTTTAGGACGACGTCGTGAGCGATAGAGAGGATATCTTCAAGATCAGGCTCGTCTATATTTTTTGGCATTGTAAATGGGTGGTGCATCGCAGAGTAGCTGCCATCGTCATTTTGCTCAAACATTGGGAAGTCAAGCACCCATAAAAACTCAAGTCTATCTTGATCGATGATGCCCATTTGCTCTGCTAGGAAAATTCTAAATCGTCCCATATAATCAAGCACGATTTTTTTCTTGCCAGCACCAAAAAATACGACGTCGCCAACCTTTAGCTCACATCTTGAGACGATCTCGTCAAGATCGCTTTGCTCGAAAAATTTGCAAAGCGGGCCTTTTAAGCCATCTTCTTTCATCTGGAAGTAGCCAAGACCTTGTGCGCCAAATTTACGTACAAACTCCTCAAATCTATTCATCTCGCGCTTACTAAAGATATTGTCGCCATTTGGCACTTTTAGCGCTTTTATGCGGTTTTTCTTCTTATCTTTTGCGATAGAGCTAAAAATTTCATTGCTTGAGCGCTCGAAAATATCGATCACATCGATCATTTTTAGATCATATCTAAGATCAGGCTTATCTGAGCCGTAAGTCTCGGTCGCTTCTTTGTAGCTCATACGTCTAAATGGCGTTTTGATGTCGTGTCCGCAGGCTTTAAAGATATCTTTTAGCATCGTCTCAGCCATATTTATGATATCTTCTTGTTCAACAAAGCTCATTTCGATATCTATTTGAGTAAATTCTGGTTGGCGATCAGCCCTTAAGTCCTCGTCGCGGAAGCATTTTGCTATCTGAAAATACTTATCAAAGCCAGAACACATCAAAAGTTGTTTAAATAGCTGTGGGCTTTGTGGAAGCGCGTAAAATTGGCCTGGATATACACGGCTTGGCACTAGGTAGTCTCTCGCACCTTCTGGAGTTGCACGTGTTAAAACTGGAGTTTCAAACTCGATAAAGCCCATTTTGTCTAGGCTGTTTCTAGCTGCGATCGCCGCGCGAGAACGCATTTTAAAGATATTTTGCAAGCGCTCGCTTCTAAGGTCTAAAAAGCGGTATTTTAGCCTGATGTCCTCATTTACGCTCTCATCGCCTATCATAAATGGTAGTGGCTCGCTTGGATTTTCGATGATTAGCTCGCTTACTATCACCTCTATCTCGCCAGTTTTTAGCTTTGGATTAGTTAGTCCTTCGCCCCTAGCTCTTACTTTTCCTTTTGCTTTTAAGACATATTCATCTCTTACTTTCGCAGCCACGTCGTGTGCTTCTTTGCTGTCAGCAGGGTCGCAAACTAGTTGTATAAGCCCGCTAACGTCTCTTAAGTCGATGAAAACAACGCCGCCGTGGTCTCTATATGTGTTTGCCCAGCCACAAAGTATTACTTCTTTGCCGATATCAGCTTTGCTAAGATCGGTGCAATAATGACTTCGCATAAAATGCTCCTTTGCAATGTTTTTTAGGCAATTATAATCGCTTTTTTCTTTTGAAAAGCTTTGTTAAAATAAAATATGTTACAATCATTTCTATGAAAAATGAACAAAAATTTAATACCACAAGCGCCAAAAAAGTGGGACTTGTCGCGAAAGATTATCCATTATTTAAGCAGGATTTAGCAAAGCTAGAAAAAATTTTAAAAAAGTATAACGCAGAAATTTTGCTTGAAAAAAACTGTGCAAAGCAGGTAGAAAAAAGTGGCTTTGAGCTTGTAAAGCTAGCCAAAGAGTGCGAATTTCTTATCACGCTTGGCGGTGACGGCACGATCATTTCAACTTGCAGAAAACTAGCTCACATCTCGCCACTAATACTTGGCATACATGCTGGCAGGCTAGGCTTTTTGACAGATATCACGATAAATGAGAGTGAGAAGTTTTTTAAAGACTTTTTTGATGATAAATTTGAGGTAGAAACGCCTTTTATGCTTGATGTTACGCTTCATAAAAATGATGGCAAAACTGAGAAAAAGATAGCATTTAACGACGCGGTCATCGTTAGTAAAAATGGCGGTTCGATGACGCATATCGAGGCACTTTTAAATGAAAAGTATTTTAACTCATATTTTGGAGACGGCGTCATAGTGGCAACTCCAGCTGGCACTACGGCATATAACATGAGCGCAAATGGCCCTATTATCTATCCATTAAGCGAAGTTTTTATAGTAACTCCCATTTGCTCGCACTCGCTCACGCAGCGTCCAGTCGTGCTTACAAAAAACCATACGGTCAAATTTAGAACAAATAGCGACGCCATTTTAGTAATAGACGGACAAGATAGGTTTGATATGAGTAAAATTTCAGCCGTCAGCATGAATCTGAGCGAGAAAAAAGCGAGGCTGATACGCCATATTGGCAGGGATTATTTTCAAATTTTAAAAGAGAAACTTCACTGGGGTTATAATGATTGATCGAATTTTGATTAAGGATTATCTAAATTTTAAAAATGTCGAGCTAAATTTCAAAGAGGGTCTTAGCGTATTTACGGGCGTTAGTGGCGCTGGTAAGTCGGTACTGATGAGCGCGATAATGGCTGTTTTTGGGCTAAAAGATAGCGAGGCAAGGCTGATAGAAGCTGACGTGGAGCATAAATTTGAGCTTGATGAGTTTGGCATAGAAAACGAAGAGGTCAATATTTTCAAGCTTTTAAAAGATAAGAGCACGAGGTATTTTATAAACCAACAAGCCATCTCAAAGAAAAATTTAGCCCAAGTGGCGCGTGAGCACATCAAATATCTCTCGGCTAAAGAGGCAAATGAATTTGAAAATGAGAAATTTCTAAATTTGCTTGACAGGCTTGAAATTTCAAAAAATGAGAAATTTAAAGAGATAAAACAAGAATTTGAAGAGGCATTTTTAGAATTTTCTAAAATTTCAAAAGAGCTAGCCACTATAAAAGAGGAAGAGAAAAAGGTCGAGGAGCTAAAGGAGCTTGCTAGCTTTGAGATCGAGAAGATAAGAAGCGTTGGGCCTAAAAAAGGCGAGTTTGAAGAGCTTATGGAGACTAAAAAAAGGCTTAGTAAAAAAGATAAGATAAATGAGGCGTGGGCTAGGGCTGAGCGGATATTTGAGCTAGAGCACAGCGTAAATGAGGCGCTAAGTATCAGCGATCTTGACAACGGCTTTTTTGAAGATGCGATGAACGAGCTAAGGGTCGCAAGAGATAGCCTAAATATGGAGGAGCTTGACGATATCGACGTGGAGAGCGTGCTTGATAGGATAGAAGCTCTTAATGCCATCATTAGGCGCTATGGCAGCGAGGAGGAGGCGTTAGAAGCGCTTGATAAAA
>JAHADO010000150.1 GCA_018375265.1 Campylobacter concisus
ATAAATTATATAAAATGTTTAAATATATAAGTTAAAAAAGGTTTATGATGGAAAATAATTACGGCGCAGAAAATATTAAAGTACTAAAAGGGCTTGAGGCGGTTAGGAAGCGCCCAGGCATGTATATAGGCGATACTAACATAAGCGGTCTTCACCACATGATCTACGAAGTCGTTGATAACTCTATCGATGAAGCGATGGCAGGATACTGCGATACGATAGATGTTGAGCTTACACGTGAGGGCTCAGCGATCATTAGCGATAATGGCCGTGGTATCCCAGTAGATATGCACCCGACTGAGAAAATTTCAGCTGCGACTGTTGTTCTAACTGTGCTTCACGCTGGTGGTAAATTTGACAAGGATACTTATAAGGTCTCTGGCGGTCTTCACGGCGTTGGTGTATCTGTCGTAAATGCCCTTTCTAAAAAACTAGTCGTAAATATCAAACGTGATGGCAAGCTTCACAGACAAGAATTTGCAAAAGGTATCCCACAAAGCGATCTTGAAGTGATAAAAACTACAAACCGCACAGGCACGCAAGTCGAGTTTTGGCCAGATGATAGTATATTTGAAGTGACTGAATTTGACGATGAAATTTTAGTAAAAAGATTTCGCGAACTAGCCTATCTAAACCCAAAGATAACTATAAATTTCAAAGATCAAAGAAATGGCAGAAGTGAGAGCTTTCATTTTGAGGGCGGGTTAGAGAGCTTTGTAACTGATATGAACAAGGCAAATGCTGTTAGTAAAGCAGTATCATTTAGCGGCGGCGAAGATGATGTGCTTGTTGATTTTGCCCTGCTTTACAACGACACTTATAGTGAAAATTTACTAAGCTTTGTAAATAACATCAAAACTCCAGATGGCGGTACACACGAGGCTGGCTTTAGAGCGGGCCTTACAAGAGTTATCACAAACTACGTTCAAGCAAACGCTGCTGCACGTGAAAAAGATACAAAGATAACTGGCGAAGATATCCGCGAGGGACTTATCGCAGTTGTGAGCGTAAAGGTGCCAGAGCCGCAGTTTGAGGGACAAACAAAGGGCAAACTAGGCTCAAGCTACGTAAAACCTATCGTTCAAAAGATGGTTTTTGACGTGCTTACAAAGTATTTTGAAGAAAACCCTATCGAAGCAAGAGCGATAATGGATAAAGCTCTAATGGCGGCTCGTGGTAGAGAAGCCGCTAAAAAAGCTAGGGATCTAACTCGCAAAAAAGAGAGTATGAGCGTAGGCACACTCCCTGGTAAGCTAGCTGACTGCCAGAGTAAAGATCCAGTAATTAGCGAGCTATATCTAGTGGAGGGCGACTCTGCGGGCGGTTCTGCAAAGCAAGGACGTGATAGAGTTTTTCAAGCGATATTGCCGCTTAAGGGTAAAATTCTAAACGTTGAAAAGGCAAGACTAGATAAAATTTTAAAGTCTGATGAGATAAAAAATATGATAACAGCGCTAGGCTGCGGTATCGGAGATGAATTTGACGCCGAGAAGCTTAGATATCATAAGATCATCATCATGACCGATGCTGACGTCGATGGTAGCCACATCCAGACACTACTTTTAACATTCTTTTTTAGATTTTTAAATAAAGTTGTAGAAAACGGACACATCTATCTAGCTCAGCCGCCACTTTACCGCTATAAAAAAGGTAAGAAAGAAATTTATCTAAAAGATGAAAAAGCACTAAATGAATTTCTTATCGAAACTGGCATCGAGGGCGTTGATATAGAGGGTATCGGCAGTGCGGATTTGATTGATTTCTTAAAGATCGTTGCAGCTTATAGAAGTGTCTTAAAAGAGCTTGAAAAACGCTTTAACGTCCTTTCAGCGATCCGCTATATGATAGAAAATCCAGACATCGTATCAAAAAGCTACAATGAAATTTTTGAAATTTTGAGGGATTTCTTAAAAGCTGAGGGTCATAACATATTAAACCACTACGTTAGCGAAGATGAGGTTAGAATTTATGTCCAAACAGAGAGCGGACTAGAAGAGCTTGTGGTAAATGAAAATTTATTTACAAATCCACTCTATGAAGAGGCGCTTTATATCAGCCAAAAGATAAAAGAGCGTGGATTAGACTTGCATAGTGACGTTATAGACGTGCTTGATGAAGTAGAGAAGAATGCGAAAAAAGGTGCATATATCCAGCGCTACAAAGGTCTTGGTGAGATGAACCCAGAGCAGCTTTGGGAGACTACTATGAACCCTGAGAACAGAAGACTTTTAAAGATCGATATAAACGACGCTATAAGCGCTTCTGACACGTTTAATCTCTTCATGGGCGATGAGGTCGAGCCAAGAAGAAACTACATCCAAGATCACGCAAAAGACGTTAAACACTTAGATATTTAAAAGGTGATCAAATTTAAATTTGACCTAATTAGCAAAAAATAAAGGATAAAAAATGAGCGAAGAGCTAGAGATAGAGATGAAATACGGCGAGAAAATTTTGAAAGAATTTGACGTAGAGAGTGACCTTGAGGTCTGGGAAAATAAGCAAACAAGGGACTATGTCATAAAGATCACTCTGCCTGAGTTTTGCTGCCTTTGCCCTCGCTCTGGTTATCCTGACTTTGCGACAATATACATTGAGTATATCCCAAACAAGCTAGTTGTCGAGCTAAAAGCGATAAAGCTTTATATAAATAGCTTTATGAACCGCAACATCAGCCACGAAGATAGTATAAATGAAATTTACTCTGTTTTAGAGAAAAAACTTGAGCCTAAATTTATGAAGATAGTTGGCGACTTTAACCCGCGTGGAAATGTCCATACGGTTATCGAGATCAGCTCTGATCTAGTAGTAAAAAAGCCAGTTGAGGAGAAAGAATTTACTCCAAGAAGTAGGGAAAGAAGTTTTAGTGACAAGCCACGTGAGAGACGTAGCACAAGCGATCGCGGTAGTAGCAGGGGCAGCAGTAGAGCTGGTGGCAGCAGAGGTGGCAGAGATGAAAAATTCCAAAAAGATGACAAGCCAAGAAGAAGCTCAAACAAAGAGGGCTTTAGAAAGATAAGCTACGCAGATGATAAGAAGCCAAAAGTAGTCAAAAAGGATAAATAATGATAAGTGCTAAGCTTATAGAACATATCTTTAAAGCAGCATCTATATCACGCTGGAACGACTATCCAAAGATGACAAATTTAGTTGAGCTTGACAAGCAGGCTCATAAATTTATCATCGCTTATTTCATAGCAAAACAAGAGCAAAATGCCGACATGAACTACATCATCGAGGCTGGAATTTTTGAGTTTTTAAGTAGGGTCGTAGTCACAGACATACGCCCTGACGTCTTTCACCACATCCAAAAGACAAAAAAAGAGCAGATAAATAGCTGGGTTTTAAGCAACCTTGAGATGCTCATCTCAGATATCGAGGGCGGTGAGTTTTTGGAGAGGTTTAAAAACCACTTTAAAAACGACAAAACTCACGAAAAAGAGCGCCTCATCTTAAAAGCAGCCAGCTATCTTGCCACGAGGTGGGAATTTTCTATCGTCTATCAAACTAGCCAGTTTTTAAGCGATATCGACGAGCTTAAGGCGAAGGTTGAGGAGGAGATGGAGGATTATTATGAGTTAATTGGCGTTAGAAAGATCGCTATGAACCAAAAGCTAGCCCGCCTTGTTGATCTTAGCGGCAGACTTAGGTTTCAAAAACGCTGGGCACAAACACCTCGCATCCCTGAAACTGCGGTCTTAGGGCATATGCTAGTTGTTGCGATACTTAGCTATTTTTATTCACTAAAAGCAAAAGCTTGCAAAAAACGCTTAGAAAATAACTTCTTTTGCGCACTATTTCACGACCTACCAGAGAGTCTCACAAGAGATATCATAAGCCCTGTGAAATACGGTGTAAAGGGGCTAAATGAGATCATCAGCGAGTATGAGATGAGGCTTATTGATGAGAGGATTTTGCCATTTGTGCCTGAAAAGATCAAAGATGAGTTTAGCTACATCCTTGGTATCAGAAAAGATGGCGAGAAATTTATCAAAGATGAGTTTGAAAATAGGACATTCGAGCGCAAGATCATCTGCCACGAAGGGACGATGGAGAATGTAAATGAGGATAAATTTAACCCAATAGATGGCAAAGCGCTAAAATACTGCGACAAGCTCTCAGCCTACATCGAAGCTGGAATTTCTATAAGCTACGGTGTCAAGTCAAAAGAACTAACCGATGGCTTTAATAATATGTATAAATTTTTTAGCGAAAAACCTAAGATCGATGGAGTGGATTTTTTAGAAATTTGCGATGATTTTAATGAGCATTTTGGTTTAGAAAGACCCCCTCTCAGATGACTGCGGCACACACTTAATACAAGTGCTCTGCTGTGTTCCCACCCTGAAGCG
>JAHADO010000151.1 GCA_018375265.1 Campylobacter concisus
TCAAGTCCCATGCCAGTATCGATGCTTGGTTTTGGTAGTGGGCTTAGTTTGCCATCCGCGCTTCTTTCATATTGCATGAAAACAAGGTTCCAGATCTCTAAAAATCTATCTCCATCGCCGCCCATGTAATCTTCTGGTGTGTTAAAGTGTTCAGCGCCTTGATCGTAAAAAATTTCACTGCAAGGGCCGCATGGTCCAGTATCACCCATCTGCCAGAAGTTATCGTGGTCGCCGAAGCGGTAAATCCTTTCTTTTGCGATGTGAGTGCTCCAAATTTCAAACGCCTCATCGTCGCTTTCGTGAACGGTCACATAAAGCTTATCTTTTGGTAGTTTTAGCACCTCTGTGACAAATTCCCAAGCGTAAGAGATTGCCTCTTTTTTGAAGTATTCGCCAAAGCTAAAGTTGCCAAGCATCTCAAAAAATGTGTGATGGCGCGCTGTGTAGCCGACGTTATCAAGGTCGTTGTGCTTGCCTCCAGCTCTTATGCAGGTCTGACAGCTAGTGCGGATAGGTGGTGTTGGGCGTGGCACTTCGCCTGTGAAAATGCTCTTAAATGGCACCATGCCAGCATTTGTGAAAAGTAGTGTTGCATCGTTTGGCACAAGTGGTGCAGAAGCTACGACTTCGTGACCTTTTGATTTAAAAAAATCAAGATATGCCTTTCTTATATCTAAATTTTGCATTTTTATCCTCGTTAGTTTTAAAATTTTGCTTGATTTTAGCCAAAATTCGTTTGCGAAATTCTAAAAAGAGAAAAAATAGTGATATTTTGAAAACTATCTCTTGTTTTATCTATTTAAAAGCGATTTGTAAATAAAATAATTAAAAATTTCTAAAGTTTTAAAGGGTGAATGTGAAGCTAAAAATCGGCATTATCGGCTATTGCAGCACAGGTAAAAAACATTATTTAGAGCTTAGACGCTCAAACGAGTTTGAAATTTGTGGCATTTTTGACAAAGACAATGTTGATGAGTTTTGCAGAGCTGATTTTTATACTGATTTTAAAGAATTTATAGAGGTTGCCCAGCCTCAAGCAGTCGTGCTTTGCTCGCCAAGAGAGGAGATGGTGGAGGCATTTTGCCAGTGTGCAAAATATTGTCAAAATATCCTCATCTCACGCCCAGTTTTTAAAAGTATCGCCGATCTTAAAGAGATAAAATATGCCGCCAAAACAAACAAAACTAGGGTTTGCACAGGTATTTCAGAGCGTTTTAATCCAACTATCTTGTCACTTAAAAAGGCACTTTTAAAAGAAGAGGAAATTTATAGCATTTCTATCGCTCATTTTAAGCCACTTTGCGACGGAAATATCATAAATGAGCTCTCAGTTTCTGACATCGACCTAGCAAAAAATATCATAAATTCTGAGGTCAGCGACTTTTACTACACTCAAACAAACAAGACAAATGCCAAAAGTGCCGATAACGTGGCGATAAGCTTTAAAAGTAAAAATCAAATTCTAGTGCATATCACTGACTCATTTTGTGGCTCACTAGAGCGCTTTAAGATAGAGGTAAATGCGAAAAATGGCGTCTATTTTGGCGATCTCATCGATCATAAGCTTCATCAAGTGAGCGAAAATGGACAGATGAATTTAAAGATAGATACAAATAATAGCGAGCTAAAAGCGCAATACGAGGCCTTTTACGATCTTTGCCAAAGTGGCGAGAGCAGCGAACTTTCAAACATCGATGACGCGATAAAAATAAGAGAACTATTTTGATGAAAAAAGCTCTTTTGCTTTTAAATATGGGCGGTGCAAACAGTCTTGATGATGTCGAAATTTTCTTAACAAATATGTTTAATGACCCATATATTTTGGGTATAAAAAATAAATTTTTAAGAAAATTTGTAGCTTTCATGATCACAAAAGGTAGGATAAAAATCGCGAAGCACAACTACGAGCAAATAGGCGGAAAGTCGCCACTTTGCGAGCTTACTGCTAAGCTTTGTGAGAAAATTTCAAGCTTGCAAAGCGAATTTGATGCGGTTGATTTTGCGATGAACTACACTTCGCCATTTGTAAAAGATGTGCTTAAAAAGTATGAAAAATTTGATGAGATAGTGCTTTTACCGCTCTATCCTCATCACTCACAAACTACGATAACTTCGAGCTTAGCTGATTTTAAAAAGGCAAAAGAGGAGCTTAATTTTAAAGCTAAAATTTCACTTTGCGAGCCATTTTATGATGATGACGCTTACAATAAGATCATTATCTCTCATATCCGTGAAGCGGTAAAAGATACCGATATAAGCGATATTAGCCTCATCTTTTCAGCTCACTCTTTACCTCGCAAGATCATTGAAAATGGCGATATCTACGAAAAACACATAAACGAACATGTGCAAATTTTAAGCAAAATGCTAAAAGAGCAGGGGCTAAATTTTAAAGATGTGAGCCTTGCTTATCAGTCACGTCTTGGCCCAGTTAAATGGCTAGAACCATCTCTAAATGAGGCTTTAGCAAAGTGCGAAAATAAAAAAGCGCTTATCTATCCGCTCTCTTTTTGCATAGATAACTCTGAGACCATTTTTGAGCTAGTTATCGAGTACGCCAAGCTTGCCAAAGAGCTAAGCTTTAGTTTTTATAAAGTGGTAGAGTGTCCAAATTCTAGCGATGAATTTGCTAGTTTTATCCTAGAAAAATCAAAAACCGCTAGAGAATTTAGCCTTTAGGAATAAATCTTGCTTATAAAAAGCATCTCAAATTTAAAAGGAGATGTATGAAGGTTCAAAATAACGATATTATCGATTATTTGTTGCAGTCAGGCTCAAGCAAAGCTAAAGATAAAAAAAATAGTTTTGATGAAATTTTAAGTCTAACGCTTGATAAGATCACAAGCGAGGCAAAGGTTTCAGACAAGCTTGAGCAGTTTAAGAAAAGGCTTACAGAAATCGGTGCTGCTGGCTTTATCAATGAGCTAAATTCAAACAAGATAGAAGAGAAAATAGCTCAGAAAAAAGAGGAGCTAACTGAGCTTTTAAGCATAAATGATCCGACCAAAACGCAGGATCAAAAAAATGAGCTACTTAAAATCATGGATAAAATTTTAAGTGACTACCGCAAAGAGCTAAACATGGCGCTTACAAGCCAAACACTGCTTGAGAAGCAAAATAGCCTTGGCAAAAATACAAATAATTCTGTAAATTTAAGCTCTGTCTTAAATTAACTTGGACTTGCATAAATTCTGGATTTAGGCCGCTTGCCTAGATCCAAATTTCTACTTTAAACTCTAAATTTGAAATTTAATATTTATATCTTAGAAGTTAAATTTAATCTAATGCTGGTTTTTGTTTTGCTTTGTCGTTTTTGAGCTTATCTTTTTTAGCTTCAAACTCAGCTATGACATTAGGATCTGGGAATAAATAGCCATCTTCAACCATTAGATCAACGGCCTTTTTAAATGTCGGCAACGCACTTTGCGCACCAAAGTAGTAGTAAGGTTTTTTAGGATCTCTTGCTAAAACGCCTATGGTGTAGCTGTTGCCTCTTGTGTCGTTTACGAAGCCAAAAAAGGAGCCATTATAGGTGTTGCTATATCCGCCTTTTCCAGAAGCGATGTGCGCGGTGCCAGTTTTACCACCTATCTCAAGACCTGGCGTAAATGCCTTTAAGCCAGTACCTTTTTCAACTGTTTTTATCAAAATTCTCTTCATTATCTTTGCGGTCTCTTGCGAGATGACCTGTGCTGGCTCTGCTTTTGGCAGATCGTAGCGCTTGCCGTTTCGCTCCAAATACGCCACCATGTGCGGCGTCACTTCGATGCCTTTGTTATTAAAGGTGTTATAGGCTTTTAAAAGCTGCATAAATGTCGCTTGAAGGCCGTATCCGTAGCTAACTGTCGCTTTATAGGTTGATGAATTTAGCTTCGTAACCGTTGGCATCATACCCACTTGCTCGTATGGCAGGTCGATGCCAGTCTTTCTTGAAAAGCCAAAATTTAAAAGCCCTTGATAAATTTGCGGACCATTTAGGCGTTCTACTAGCTGGATCATGCCGATGTTTGAGCTGTGCACGATGATGTCTTCAGCGCTCATAAAAGGCTCTGGATGGGTATCTTTGATGATTCTTTTGCCTAACTGATAGCGACCGTTATAGGTATTTACTAGCTCAAAAGGATTAACCTTTTTTTCTTGAAGCAGTATGGAGAAGATAAATGGCTTAAAAACCGATCCAACCTCGTATGCATACTCGCTTGCGCTCGAATTTAGCGCGCTGTAATCTTGCTTTCTTATATTTGAAGGATCATAT
>JAHADO010000152.1 GCA_018375265.1 Campylobacter concisus
GTTCATAAGATATATTCTTAACAGCATAGGTATCATTAAATTTATTTGTGAAATACTTATGAAGTATTAGTTCATAAGATCTTTTTTGTTGTTCGTAGGATGAAGTATAAGCACTATCTACCAAGAATTTAAGTCCAGCTTTTATAATATTATTCAGTGCAGTTTCTCCAGCGTTTTTAGCAAACTCTTTTCCTGCTCTTATAGATATGAGTTTTGGAACATTTATTTTATGTTTATTTATAAACCTTTCTACCTCTTTAGTACGGCTTTCTGTTTTCATATTATCATCATAAAGTGCAAGTAATACTCTGTATTTTACTTGTTTTATCAGGTCAAAAGAGTTTTTTTCTTTTAAAATTTGTAAATATTTTTCACCAGTTTGGTTCCACAGTACAAAAACAGGTTTTTGGTCTAATATTGAAGCTGTTCTAAGTTCGCCACATAATAATAAGAAAAACGAATTTTTTGCGAAATTTGTTTCAAGCGTGGTTTCACCTATTGAGAATAACGCCTTTACAGCACTTTTCCATAAAAAATCGCCAACTTTATCCATAAAAATTCCACTAAAAGGAAAAATATCAAATACAATATCTTTCATTATTGCTTCTAAAGAAAAATCTATCACATAGTTATATTCATCATCGCTCAATTGTTTTATTATTGCTTTAGATTTCTTATTATCTACAATACTATTTGTATCTATTTTGCTAGGTTTGCTAAATACTTTTTCAAGTTCTTTATATTCTTTGTCGGTTAAAGAGTTTTCGTGCTTGAATTTTTTTGCAAACTCTTCATCATTCATATCATATTCGCCTAGATTTACAGGCTCTTCAAGTATCTTTTTTAACTCCTTGTATGCTTTATTGTCTAATATATGTTCATTTTCCCCTACTTGATTTTTTTCTATTTTCTCTACTATCTCCTCAATACAAATTGCATTTGCTTGTTTTTTTGCTTCTTTTGTTTTTTTGAAGAAATATACGGGCAATAGTGTCTTTTCACCTTGTAAAAAATAGTTATTGGTTGTAAAGACTATGCAAGTTTCATCATATATTTTTAAACTTTCAAAGGCTTCATATGAGCTGTACAGCTCAATAAAAGAACTATGAAGGACTTCATATGGGTTGTACGGCTTAATAATAGAACTATCAAACATTTGTCTGATAGTATAATAACCCATAACTAAAAGAAATATCTTTGTTGCAGAACAATTGTATTTGTTTTTATTCATAGGAATACCCCTCAACTCACCGGATTTAGGTACTCTATTGGTTTTATCCAAATCGTCATATATAACATCTTTATCGTCTCTTTTATTAAGACTTAAGAAGAAAGTCTTAAATTCTTCTATATTTGCCTCCAAAAATTCTTTCTCATTTTTGATTATCTCTTCCATATCTTTAGCATTTCTAAAGTGCCTATCTATATGACTTAAATAGTCGGTAGCTTGTGTAAATTCAAAGAATCTATCCGTGTTTCCAAAAATTTCTTTACCCATTGGTGTGTCTAATATGACATTCTTTGAAATAATGTTTTTAAATTTCTCGATCTTCTCTTTACTAACCCTTGTAAATGGACTTAAGCTTAATAAATATAGATCTTCATCATTTTTGGCGTCTATTTGTATAGAGTACTGACTATAGTCTTTTATGCCTTTTAGTTGTTTAGGATCGGTCATCTTCTTATCATCAGTTCTATTTAGACTATCTACTATCTTGTAGTTTAGGACGTTTTGTAAAAGGTGTTCGTTTAGCTTTGCGTTTTCTCTTATAGGGGCGTTTGAAATAACAAGATAGTTTTTAGAGATACCACTACTATTATTTGTATTGTGAGTATTGTCTTTTGTGGTTAAAGATTTATCTCTTAAAAGATTTGCAAATTTTAAAGAGTTAAAAAATGGATATTGCATATAGACAAAATTTGCTCTATTTGCGATCACGCACTCTTCTATCCTTTTAAGTAAACTCTCTTCAGCATTATCCTTATCGTTTTTGCATATTGATATATTATTCTTTTTGTCTATATTTTCATATTTACTTATCCTTGCATCAAATAGACTTTTTTCATCACCTTCTAATGAAAAATTAGAACAAATTCCAATGTACTCATTATAGTTGCTTTTTGTCCTAGTAGCTGTTATATCAAACCCTGAAAAGTCTATAAATGCTCCACTCTTTTGATCATCATTTGTAAAAACTAAGATATTATTAAACGACACTGTATTTAATAATCCTAGAGTAAAGCCAAACTTAGTAGCTAGCAAACTCATAACCGGACCAGAAAAAGCATAAAATCCTCTTTTTTGAAGAAATTCACTTACATTTTTTATAGCAGAAAGAGCATCTGGCACGGCAAGCAGTAGTGTTAGTGGTTTAAAGGTAGACCTTAAATCAGTTATATCAATAAGGCTAAAAAGAAATTTAAATATCTCTTTTGCTATGTAAAGCTTGCCATCCTTTGAAGCCTTTTCAAGATTTTCTTTGATTTCTGTAAATCCGCTCTTGATTGCCTCTATGCTCTCTTTTCCCTTATCGAAATTTTCATGGTTTAATATTATGGTGACTTTTTCTATTAGTGCGTTTTGTAGCTTATCCAACAATGAATTAATTTGTTGATCTAATTTTTTATAGTTGCTCACTAGCTCACTAGATGCTTCTTCGAAATTTTTAACTTTATCATCTTTATCCCTAAACGAATTTGCAAGGTTTGCTAACTCTTTAGTAAATTCTTCTATAATATCCTTTTCTTGACTAAGCACCTCTAAATTTATACTGCTGTTTGCGACTTTTATTTCATCCGTTCTTTCAAAACCACGCTCATTTTTAAATAAACTAAACTTATCAAAGTACTTATAAGTCTTTATGCTAACGTTTTTGCCTGCTTTTTTTTGATCGTATAGCTTGGTAAATATCTTATTATATAAGGCATCTCCGTTTAGTATATTTGTATTATAAAAATGATTTAAATCACGACAATAAAAAGTTATATTTTTGTATGTCTCACCATTAACACCAAACTCAAAAAGCAATTCCTCTATGCTTCTAATAATTTTCGTATTATCTAATCTCAAGAACGATCCTTCACTTTAAATTTATCAACTAACAAGCATTACAAAACTAGTTGTGTTTATGTCGTTTTCATAACCACTATCTAGCCCTTTGGCTATCTCAAGCTCTATACTTTTAGCGCCGGTTGGAGTTAAAAATACACTTGTATAAGTTTGCTTGTTTTTATCTGTACTAGAGCTGTTAAACTCATCCAAACTAGCAAAAAACCCTACGCCACTTTCAGGACTATTTGCTTTTTTATAGTTCTCTTTATCAAGTGCGCTAAAATTCTTTGGAGCAACAAATACCAAATTTAGCTTATCCGCTCCATATCTTAGTTTAAATTCTTTGATATCATAACGCTTATCGTCATAATTATCCGCTAAAAGAGCCTTTAAATTCTTATCGTCTACGTCTCTTCCCTCATCTAAGTTGAGCTTGATCTTACTAAAGCCATTTTTATCTTCAAATTTTTTATCAAATAGATAGTATGTAGCCACTAAAAGATTATCACTCTGAGAAGCAAAGGCCTTCACATGAAGTCTGATCACTGGCTTGTTTAAATTTGGATTTAGCACCGCTGCATTATCGTTTTCAGATGTTGGGCTACCTATGCTATGAGCTAGCTTTATCCTATTTTCTTTTTTTATGCACCTTAGCGGTGAGCTGGTGTTGCTTAGGCACGCTGGCACTAGATCTTGCATGACAGCATAGTGGTTATTCATACTTTTTAGACTAAGAGCCGCTCTTGGTACGTATGCTACCTTTGTGCAAGGGTTTTTAGCTGAGCAGCCAACTATCGGTGAGTTTATAAAATCAACATCAAGTATAACGCCTTGATCGTCTGACCTTATGCTTTTGCCCGCTCTACTTTTTAAGATCACATGGCCGCCATGTGGGCAAACTACCACGTCATCTTCTATTATTGGATTAGCAAATGCAGTGCCACCAGCACTTAGCGCACTACTTTTCTTTTCTAAATTTAGCCTCTCATTTGCCCGCTCAAGCGACTCTTTAGTCTCTTTGTTTGTTGGTTTTAGGTCTATATTTAAGCTCTTTTCTAGTAAAGAGTAGTTTAGTATGCTAGCCTGTGAGTTTTTATAGCTAACGCTTAGTCTTCCCTTGTCTTTATCCTCATCTCTTGGCTGATGAGTGAAGCTTAGTAGGTTAGACTTTGACTCATCCCCATCCTCTTCTTTTTTAAA
>JAHADO010000153.1 GCA_018375265.1 Campylobacter concisus
AGACTTCAACCACGTGAAAACGCCTATCTTCACTAATCGCTCTTATAAATTTATCAAACCTCTTTGCGCTATCGCCGATGTTGCCACCCATGCCAACTAGCGCCTCATACTTAAACTCATCTCTTTTATGAAAAAAACTAGGGCAAAAACGGCTTTTTAAGATCTTTCTTGCTCCAGCTAGCCTCATAAGATCTCGCACCCACCTTCTCTTGCGACCACCACGTCCTCGATGCGCACTCCAAATTCATTTTCTAGATAAATTCCAGGCTCCACGCTAAAGACCATGCCCTCTTTTATGAGTGTTTCGCTCCTTGCTGAAATGACTGGAAGCTCGTGTATATCGACACCCACGCCGTGTCCTGTCGAGTGAAAAAAGGCCTTTTCATATCCAGCCTTTGCTATCACGCTTCTTGCTGCAATGTCTATCTCACACGCCCTGACGCCAGCTCTAGCGACCTTTATCGCAGCAGCCTGAGCCTCTTTTACGATCTCGTAAATTTCTTGCATCTTGGCGTTTTTAAATTTTTGCTCCTTTGAAAAGTTAAAATTTTCATCAAAGTAAGCAGTTCTGGTGCGATCAGAGCAGTAACGCTTAAATTTAACCCCAGCGTCAAGTAGCAACAAGTCACCCCTTTTTAAAATTTTATCTCCAGGCAACGCATGCGCCTTTGCGGCATTTTCGTTTATCGCTACGATCGGATCAAAGCTAAGACCTAGCTCGTTTTTTTGCCTAAAGATGAGCGAGGCGTTAAAATGAAGCTCTTTTTCACTCATCCCCTCGCCATTTTCACGCACAAATTTAGCAAATTCGTCAAAGCATTTTGCTCCAAATTCGCTAGCCTTTTTTAAAATTTTTATCTCATCTTCGCTCTTGCAAATTCTCTTTAGTCTAGAGAAATTTGCCTTTGGCTTGAAATTTATCCTAAAGCCCTTGCTAAGCGCGTTAAACTCGCTTAGACTTAGCTCATCAGGGTTAAAAACGAGGCTGCTTGGCTTCGTCTTTCTTAAAAATGCCCTAACCTCGTTTATTAAATTTCTCTGCGCTAAAAGAACGACCACGCCTGCACTTACGCAGCTTTTTGCCTCGAAATAATACCTCGCGTCCGTGAAAAAGTATTTCACGCCATCAACGCATAGCAAAAACTCATTGTCGCAGCTGTAGCCGCACTCGTAAAATACGGCGTTTTCGTCCTTTAAGATGAAATTCATTGTGCTTTTTGATTTGCTCTTACTGCTTTGATTTGCTCAAAAATTTGAAGCATGCCTATCATCGCTAAATGATAGCCAACTGGTCCAAAGCCCACGATCTGGCCTGCTGCAACTGGTGCGATGAGGCTTTTGTGGCGGAACTCTTCTCTTCTATAAACGTTGCTGATATGCACCTCGATAACTGGCAGCGCAACCGCACTTAGCGCGTCACGGATAGCGATAGAGGTGTGAGTGTAAGCGGCTGGATTTATGATGATGCCGTCAGCATCGCCCAAGCACTCTTGGATCTTATCGACTAGCTCGCCCTCAAGGTTGCTTTGAAAAAACTCGATCTCAACGTCATTTTGATCGGCAACGATCTTCATTTGAGAGTGGATATCCTCCATCTTCATAACGCCGTAAATTCCTGGCTCTCTAGCACCAAGCATGTTGATATTTGGGCCTTGGATAACCATTATTTTTAGCTTCTTATCCATGTCACTCCTTTTTGATTAAATAGCCCAAATTATACATTTTCGTTCCTAAATTTTCGCTACAATAACAAAAATTTAAGGCTAGAAATGGAAATTTTAAAAGCAAAAAAGATCATCACTGGCGGAGAAAATCCAAAAATTTTAAAAAATTCTTGTGTTGTCATTAATGAGGGTAAAATTTTAGAAATTACAAGTGAAAAAGAGGCGCAAAAAAAATTTAAAGAGGCGAAAATTTGCGACTTTGGTGATAGCGTGATCACCCCAGCGTTCGTAAATACGCACGTTCATTTGGAGTTTAGCTCAAACGTTAGCACGCTAAAATATGGCGACTTTATAAAATGGCTTGGCTCTATCGTTGATAAAGGCGGCGAGCTAGCTAAAATGGACGCTAAAAAAGCGATGAGTGAAGCCATAAATTCGCTACTAAAAAGCGGAGTTTGTACCATTGGCGAGATATCTAGCTTTGGTAGTGATCTTGAAATTTTAGCCGCTAGCCCACTAAAAGTCGTGCTTTTTAGTGAAATTTTAGGCTCAAATGAGCAGATGATCCACCAAAATTTACAAAATTTCTTAGCTAAATTTGAAAAAACAAAGGGCTATAAAAGTAAAAATTTCACCCCAGCTATCTCGCTGCACTCGCCCTACTCTGTGCACCCAAAGCTAGCTAAAGCCGCCCTTGAGATAGCTAAAAAGGATGGTCTTCTTGTTAGCACGCACTTTTTAGAGAGCAAGGCTGAAAAGCAGTGGCTAGAGCACGGTACTGGCGGCTTTAAAAAACATCTTTTAAGATTTAGTCAAGACCCTAAGCCGATGTATGATGCGAAGAGCTACTTTGCGATGTTTAGTGAGATAAATACCCTCTTTACGCACTGCGTTTATGTGAGTGATTTTGCTAAATTTAAGCCTCATCACAGCGTGACACACTGCGCCGTTTCAAACAGACTACTTGGCAAAAAGGCGCTAAATTTAAAAGAAATTTTCAAAAACAACGTCAGTCTAAACATCGGCACAGACGGCCTTAGCTCAAATATCAGCCTAAATTTTTGGCATGAACTAAGAGCTGCTCTATTTACCCACGCGAGCCTTGATCTAAGCGAGCTTGCCACCAGACTTTTTGTCGCTGCAACGCATGGGGGCGCAAAGGCACTTAGGACAAATAACGGCGAGATAAAGGCTGGACGTGCGGCTGATCTGGCTATCTATAACGACCTAGAGTGCGATGACAGTGAGCTAATATTACAGCTCATACTTCACACAAATGAAGCCAAAAAACTATATATCGGAGGCAAAATTTGCAAATTTTAAGGCTTATTTTTAGAGGAATTTTGGGAATTTTTAAATTTATAAATAGCTACTTTAAGGCGCTCATATTTTTGCTCATCTTATTTTTTATTTTCGCACCAGATGGCAAGATAAAAGAGCCAAATTTAGCCCGCATAGACATCACCGGCACGATAGTAGATACTAGCGAAATTTTAGACGAGCTCGAAAAGGCAAGAGCTGATAGCAACATCAAAGGCGTGCTGCTCTACATCGACAGCCCAGGCGGAGCGCTAAGTCCCAGCGTAGAGCTCGCCATGGCGGTCAAGAGGCTAAAAGAGAGCAAAAAAGTGCTCGCATACGCAGCTGGCAACATGGCGAGTGGTAGCTACTATGCTGGCGTAAATGCCGACGCCATCATCGCAAACCCAGGCGCTTTCATCGGCTCGATCGGCGTCATCATGCAAGGAGCAAACATCGAAAATTTAGCCAAAAATTTAGGCGTGAGCGAGCAGGTAGTAAAGGCTGGCGAGTTTAAAGAGGCTGGCACCTTTATGAGGAGCTGGAGCAAGCAGGAGCGTGAGAGCTTGCAAGGGCTCGTAAATGACGCTTACATGCTCTTTGTAAGCGACGTGGCGGCGGCTAGAAATTTAGACATCAATAAAAAAGACGAGTGGGCAAATGCAAGGGTCTTTTTAGCGCACAATGCCCTAAAAATGGGGCTGATAGATAGCCTTGGCAGCTACATAGACGCTCAAGATGAGCTAGCAAAAATAAGCCTCGTAGATGAGCCCATCTGGCAAGAAAAACCGCAGCTCGAAAAGATAATGGAGAAATTTACAAAGCAAGGCATAAACTCGCTTTTTGGCGCATTTTTTGAAACAAAGCTTAGATAAAAAGCCAGCCAAGTTAAATTTAACTGGCTGGCAAAGCTTTTTATAGCTAGTTTATCTGAAATTCCCTTCGCTATCCACGAAGAGTTCTCGCTCTGCTATTTTTATCAAAAAAGTAGTTTCATTTATCCTTTGAAGCACCTCAAATTTATCATAAATGCTATTTTTGATAATGACATTAAACTTTTCATCCAAAAGTCCAAATTTATCACCTAGTCGTGATAAGTAGAAAGT
Organism: Campylobacter concisus; assembly: GCA_018375265.1. Lineage (GTDB taxonomy): Bacteria > Campylobacterota > Campylobacteria > Campylobacterales > Campylobacteraceae > Campylobacter_A > Campylobacter_A concisus_AB. The sequence continues at coordinate 4,070 of JAHADO010000153.1, forward strand.
GTTATTTGACCTGTCTATAGCCTTATCAGGCACATCTATCTCATTTTTTGCTTTCGTCAAAAATAACAGAACATCCTTTGGTGTTTATATAACCCCATTTGCCGTCTTTTTTAACTCTAGCAAAA
>JAHADO010000154.1 GCA_018375265.1 Campylobacter concisus
GAATAAATAAAATTTTATTAAATTTAGAAAACAGAAAAGGTGCGTTGGCTGAATTTTTAACATATCTTGCTAGACTTGATATAAATTTAGCTACAATCTCGCTAAACGAAGCAAATGATCTTAGCGGAGATACGTTTGAAATAAGCGTCGAAATAGCAGAAAACATCGATGCAAACGAGATCAAAGAGAAGATCAAAGATAGATATAAGATTATTGATTTTGTTTCGCAAAGCGACCCATATCATAATTAGGAGAGAAAAATGGTTCAAGATATAGACGATATTTTACAAGAGATAAACCGCGGCGTTGCCGAGATGATCGATGCTGAGAGAGTTGAAAATTTGGTTAAAAATTATTATGAAAAGGGCGAAAATTTCTACGTAAAAGCGGGCTTTGATCCAACAGCTCCAGACCTTCACCTAGGTCACACAGTCGTTTTAAACAAGATGGCGCTACTTCAAAAACATGGCGCGATCGTGCAGTTTTTGATAGGCGATTTTACCGCTCAAATAGGCGATCCAACAGGCAAGTCAGCCACTAGAAAAAAGCTAGATCAAGAGACCGTTTTAAAAAATGCTAAAACTTACGAAGAGCAAGTTTTTAAAATTTTAGATCCTAAAAAAACTGTGATAATGTTTAACTCAAAATGGTCAAATGAGCTTGGCGCTGCTGGGATGATTGAGCTAACTAGCACATTTTCAGTAGCTAGAATGCTAGAGCGAGATGACTTTGAAAAGAGGATAAAAGCGGGCAATCCTATATCAATCTCAGAGTTTATGTATCCGCTTCTTCAAGGATATGATAGCGTTGCTATGAAGTGCGACATCGAAATGGGTGGTACGGATCAGAAATTTAACCTTCTAATGGGCAGAACCTTGCAGCGAACATATAATATCGGCAAAGAGCAAGCTGTCATCATGATGCCACTTCTTGAGGGGCTTGATGGCGTAAATAAGATGAGCAAAAGCCTTGGCAACTACATCGGCGTTACTGAAAATGCAAATGATATGTTTGCAAAAACGCTTAGTATAAGTGACGAGCTTATGTGGCGCTGGTACGAGCTACTAAGCACAAAAACACTTGGCGAGATAGAAGAGCTGATGAATGACGTAAATAGTGGCAAATATCATCCAAAAAAGGCGAAAGAAGATCTTGCTTATGAGATAACAGCAAGATATCACGGCGAGGAGGCCGCTAAGGCTGCTATGGCTGAATTTAACAGCGTTCACTCTCAAAATCAGCTCCCAACAGATATGAAAGAATTTAGCTTAAAAGCGCCAATTTGGATAGTTGAAGCCTTGTCGCAGTGTGGGCTAAGTGAGTCAAACTCTCAAGCAAGGCGAGATATAAAAGCAAATGCAGTTAGCGTCAATCAAGAAAAAATTAGTGATGAGCAGTTAAAATTAGGAGCAGGCGAGTATATCTTGCAGGTTGGTAAGCGTAAATTTGCGAAGATAAAGGTTGAATAAATGGAGTTAAAGCCATTAAAAATAGGTAAATACGAGATAAAATACCCGATATTTCAAGGCGGTATGGGGCTTGGCATCAGCTGGGACAAACTAGCTGGCAATGTGAGCTTAGAAGGCGGTCTTGGCATAATTAGCTCAGTTGGCACAGGCTACTATGAAAACCGCAAATTTATAGATAAAGAGCTAAATGCAAAGCCTTTTGGAAGCGAAAATTTCTACTCTACAAGAGGCCTTCGAGCAGTCATAGAAAATGCACGTAAAATTTGTGGCGACTTGCCACTTGGCGTAAATATAATGTATGCTGCAAACGACTACGCAAGGGTTGTAAAAGACGCTTGCGAGGCTGGTATAAATATCATAGTCTCAGGTGCAGGTTTGCCTACAAATTTACCTGAATTTACACAAAATTTTAAAGAGATAGCACTAGTTCCGATCGTCTCAAGCGCAAAAGCACTAAAGATCATCTGTAAGCGCTGGCTACAAAGATATGAGCGCTTGCCAGATGCTGTTGTACTTGAAGGACCGCTAAGTGGCGGACATCAGGGTTTTACATACGAGCAGTGCCTTGATCCTGAGTTTTCGCTATTTAACCTTATCCCACAAGTAAAAGCTGAGATCAAAGAGTGGGGCGATTTCCCTCTCATCGCAGCTGGTGGAATTTGGGATAAAAACGACATCGAAAAGGCGATATCGCTCGGAGCAAATGGCGTTCAGATGGGCACACGCTTCATCGGCACTCACGAGTGCGACGCAAACATCGGCTTTAAAGAGGTCTTGCTAGCAGCTGAAGAAAAAGACATCGAGCTTATAAAGAGCCCAGTTGGCTATCCAGCTCGCGGGATAAGAACAAATTTGATAAATTTAGTCGATAAAAGAATGGGTCCAAAGATCCAGTGCATAAGCAACTGCGTAAGCCCTTGCCAAAGAGGCAAAGAGGCAAAGCAGGTGGGATACTGTATCGCAGATAGGCTATTTGACGCATATAGCGGCAAAAAGGAGAGCGGGCTATTTTTCACGGGAGCAAACGGCTACAAACTAAAAGAGCTAATAAGCGTAAAAGAGCTAATGCATAAACTGGTACATGGTGAATGAAACGGGTTTTAATATCTCTTTTTCTAGCATTTAGTTTTCTTTTTGCGACGACAAATTCGGAGACTTTTGCAAAATTTGATAGAAATTTTATGGCTCTAAATAGAAGCGCTAAGATCAAGCTTCACAACGATATAAAAAATATCTACGTTGATGCGATCATCAAAAACGACAAAAACACAAAAAAGCAGGCACTCACTAGGCTAATAACAAGCTCAAAGGTGCTTGGCTTTGACTCAAGCGCATATATAAGAGACCTAAATGCGATAAACGGCGTAAAAGGTACTAGCATGCCAGCAGCTTCGCCAGCTTTAACGCTACTAAGTGCGACAAAGGTAAATGACACCTTGGTGCTTAAATTTAACACAAAGCTAGATACCGCAAGGCTAAAAACATCATTTGCCAAACAGCAAAACGCCTACAAAAACATCATGGATATTGATGGCAGGCTAAATGGCAACCCACTAACTTATAAAAATTTCATCTCAGACTACATTCACATCTCGCAGTATGATAAAAACACCGTTAGGATCATTTTTTCTGACAAGGTGCAAAAGACGATAAAAGCAAATGCAACTGGGGACTTGCTAATAATCAGCGCTCAAAATTTCATCTCAAATGAAAATGTAAGAGCGCCACTTCATAAGCTTAAAAATAAAAATGAAAAGCCAGCACAAAGCGCAGTAGAGCCAAATTTAAAGTCTGAGCCAGCACAAAGTGAGCCAGTAGAAGAGCCTTTGCCTCCAGTTACAGCGGGTAAGTTTTCACGCAACAAAACGATCGTCATCGACCCAGGGCATGGCGGCACAGACCCTGGTGCTGTAAATGGCAGTTTAAAAGAAAAAACAGCCGTTTTAGGTGTAGCCAAAAAGCTTGGCGAGATACTAAAATCTCGTGGCTACAAGGTCTATTTCACTAGATCAACTGACGTTTTTATAAATTTAAGATCAAGAACAAAATTTGCAAACGACAAGATGGCAGACCTCTTTGTCTCCATCCACGCAAACGCCGCTCCAAACGCTGCTAAAGCAAAGAGCATGCACGGCATCGAAACCTTTTTCTTATCGCCTGCAAGGAGCGAGCGCAGCAAAAACGCAGCCGCACTTGAAAACAAATCAGACATCGAAGAGATGAATTATTTTTCGCAGCAGACATTTTTAAACGTGTTAAACCGCGAGAAGATCATCGCCTCAAACAAGCTTGGTATCGACATCCAAAAAGAAATTTTAGCAAGCGCTAGAAAGGTCTATGCAGCCAGCGACGGCAGCGTGCGAGAAGCGCCATTTTGGGTGCTCGTTGGCGCTCTTATGCCAGCGGTTCTTGTCGAGATCGGCTACATCACACATCCAGTAGAAGGCGAAAAACTCTTTGACGATGCTTATCAAAAAGCCCTTGCAAATGGCATCGCAAATGGCATAGATGGATATTTCGCAAAAAATAGATGAAAAATGCAAATTTGAGCTTTAAAGGGCAAATTCCATTTAACGAAGAGTTTGGCGATATCTACTTTAACACCGAAAAACCCTGGCTTGAGAGCGAATTTGTCTTTGCAAGCGCACTTGATGAAATTTGGC
>JAHADO010000155.1 GCA_018375265.1 Campylobacter concisus
TGAAATTTACGCAGACACAAAAAACAAAAATATCTTGATAAAACAAGAAATTTTGCTCACAAACCCATTTGCAAGTGAAGTTAAAAATTTAAAGCTCACCATCTATCCAACCAGATACCAAAAGGCACTTGCTCCAAGTAAATTTTACCCTTGGTATGAGGAGAGTGAGGCGGAGGCTGATGGTTACGGCGCTTCAAAAAATATGCTAAGAGCTGCGAAAGTCGCTGCTGAGGTCGCTGATATGCGCGTGCAAAGAGATGAAAATGAGTTTGCCAAAATTTGGAAGATAGATGGGATAAATTTAGCAAAAGGCGAGAGCAAATATATAACTTACGATACACAAAAAATGGATGCAAATTTTAGCGTTTTTGCTGATTTTTACGGCTCACTAAAGGCATATAACGTAGCTAGCTTTAAGCTAAATGACGATCTAACTCCAGCTAAAACGCAGTTTTATGTTAATGGTGTGAGTGTTGGTAGTCCAAGTGAGTTTGAGATGAAAGCAAAAGATGAGCCAGTGCAGTTATTTTTAGGACAAAACGAGCTAATCGAGCTTAAAAAAGAGCGATTAAATAAATTTAAAAAGAGCTCGCTTCTTGGCAAAGACCGCATAAGCGAAGAGGGCTACGAAATAAGTGTCAAAAATAACTCAAGTAAGAGTGTCGATGTCACTTTGGTTGATCGCGTGCCAGTATCTGCTGACGAGGCGGTAAAGGTCGAGACAAAGGGCTTTGATAAAAAAGATATCAGCAAAGATGGCAAGGTGGAGCTTAAATTTAGCCTTGCACCAAAAGAGGAATTTAAAAAAGAGTACTCTTATAAGATCACAAAGCCAAAAATTTAGAGCAAATTTGCTCTAAATTTAGCTATTTATAAAGGCGCTTGCGATATCTAAAACGTATCTTGTTGGATAAAAGATGGTATCTTTTAAAGGCGAGATAAGGATGATGATAAGGATGACAAAGCCATATCTTGAGATGCCCTCTAGCTTTTCAGCCAGTGCGTGAAAGCCAAAATTTCTAAGCGCATACTCGAGCGCGTGAAAGCCATCAAGTGGCGGGATCGGATAGAGGTTAAAGATGGCTAGCATCAAATTTAAAAGCGCAAGCGTAAATAAAAACTGAAGTAAAATTTCAAAGGTTTCTATATTTAATAGAGCCTTTAACACAAAAAGTGACAAGATGCCTAAGATGATGTTGTAGCAAATGCCAGCTAGACTTACGTAGATAGCTGCCTTGTAGCCGCCATTTCGCACGACTGTGTAGGTATTTACAGGCACTGGTTTTGCCCAGCCAAACATCATACCAGTGCTTAGATAAAGCACCAGTGGCACGATGATAGTGCCAACTGGGTCAATATGTTTTATAGGATTTATGCTAAGTCTGCCAAGATTTTTTGCTGTGTTGTCGCCAAATTTATAAGCGACATATCCGTGAGCGATCTCGTGACCGACGATGGCGATTATTAAAGAGAGGACGATAGTGGCGACTTTTATAGGGTCAAAATTAGTGAAGTCCATCAACTTCTCCTTCTTTTAGAGCTTGTTTTGTAAAAAACTCATCGTTTTCTATCGTATCTACAAAGCGTCCGATACGCTCCCAGCGCACATTGTAGTTATTATCCCAGCTAAAATATATAAACCAAGGCTGTCCAACTATATCCTTGTAGGCCACGCTTCCCCAAAAACGGCTATCGTTTGAGTGATCGCGGTTGTCGCCTATCATAAAGTACTCATCTTTTGGCACTTTGACGTAAAAAGCGTTAAAGTTAAAATTTGGATTTTGCGGTAGTGAGCTAATGAGCGCTGGCTTCATAAAAACGTTTGATTTGTTTGTATTTAGCATGAAAACCATCTGCTCAAATAAATTTACATTTTCATCGTAGTGGATGCCGCTAAATCTATATGGCTCTTTTATAAAAAGTTTGCCATCAAGCTCGACAACGTCGCTACATGAGTAGCCAAATTTGCTCTCTTTGCCGTTTAAATTTTCACGGCAGTTTGCCTTTATAAAGCTATCTCCCTCTTTTGGGCGTAGATAGAGGGCTTTTTCAGTAAAGATGATCTCATCCTCGCTGGTTGCAAAGCAGCGCTTTACAAAGTGAGTTTTCTCATCTTTTGGATAGCGAAATACAACTATATCGCCCCTTGCAGGACCATCGCCTGTGATGAGGTGACCATTGTCATTTAGCTCAGGTAAAATTTTCACCTCAAGCCATGGAATTCTTGGCGTTGGTATGCCATAAACATATTTTTTAGCAAATAAAAAATCTCCAACCAAAAGCGTGTTTTTCATCGAACCAGACGGGATCACAAAGGCTTGAGCTACAAAGAAAATGACAAGCAAAACGATGATAACCGTGCCTGTCCAGCTCGAGCAAAAGTCATAAAATTTAGTAAAAGCTCTCTTCATTATCTCACTCTTTAATTTTTAGCTATCTTTGCTTGTGCAGCAAGGATTGTGTTGTTTAAAAGCATGGCTATGGTCATCGGGCCAACGCCGCCAGGAACAGGCGTGATGTATGAGCATTTTGGTGCGACCTCGTCAAAATCCACATCGCCCACAAGCCTGCCATCATCAAGTCTGTTTATACCTACATCAACGACTACTGCGCCATCTTTTACCATGTCAGTCTTTAAGAAAAATGGCTTGCCAATGGCTGCAACGATGAGGTCAGCATTTTTGCAAATTTCTTTTAAATTTTTAGTCTTGCTATGCGTCACAGTAACCGTTGCAGAGGCGTTTAGGAGTAAATTTGCCATAGGTTTGCCAACGATATTGCTTCTGCCGATCACCACTGCATTTAGCCCAGCTACATCTATGCCATACTCTTTTAAAATCTCCATCACGCCAAGCGGTGTGCAAGGCACGAAGCCATCAAGCCCGCTAACAAGTTTGCCAACATTTACAGCATGAAAGCCATCTACGTCTTTTCGTGGATCGATCGCTGCGAGCACGACGTTTGTATCGATGTGCTTTGGCAGTGGCAATTGAACCAAGATGCCATGGATGCTATCGTCTAAATTTAGCACATTTATAAGCGCAAGTAGCTCGTTTTGGGTTGTATTTTCACTTAGACGGTGAGCCACGCTTTTTATGCCGTATTCGTTGCAGGCTTTCTCTTTTGCTCTAACGTATGTTTGAGATGCCTTATCTTCGCCGACTAAGACGACGGCTAAGGTTGGCTCGATACCAAATTTCTTTAGCTCATCAGCTCTTACTTTTACGCTTTCTTTGACCTTTAAAGATACGGCTTTTCCGTCTAAAATTTTCATATTCGATCCTTACTTAAAAGCTTTTTTAATCACAAGGGTGGTATCATACCTAAAAATAAATTAAATTTTTAAAAGAGAGGTTTATGAGGTCTGTTTTTTTGATTTTGCTATTTTGCGTGGCGATTTTTGGTGCTGATTTTATCACAAAGACCGAGTACGCCAAGATGCTCTACCTAAATCCACGTGGCATAGGCTGTGATAAATGTCACGGTGCAAAGGGCGAGGGCAGTCTGATATCCAAATATAAACATTTTGACAAAAAGGCAAACAAAACAGTTGATGATGAGCTAAGAGCGCCAAAGATAAATGATATAGACTTTGAGAGCTTTAAAGCAGCTCTTACAAAGCCAAAAGGCGTCATGCCAAGCTACTTTTTGACAGACGAGGAGACAACCATCCTTTATGAATACATCACAAATCAGATGAAACCTCCTGCAAAAGCGGCAAAAACACAAAATTTAACCAAGCCAGCCGCTACGCAAAAACAGCCTGAACCTGCTAAAGCTGCACCAAGTGCAAAACCAGCAGAGCCAACTAGCACGCAAGCGCCAAAGACACCAGCCACCGCGCAAGCGCCAAAGACACCAGCTAAGCCAGCTGATCCCACAAAGCCAGCTAGCACGCAGGCACAAAAGGCACCAGCAAAGCCAGTAACAAATCAAAAAGATAATCAAAAGACAAATTTAAAAACACAAAATCAAAAGGATAAAAAATGACAAATAAAGAGGCATTTAGCGAAGCTAAAAAATATATCCCAGGTGGCGTAAATTCGCCTGTCCGTGCATTTGGCAGTGTTGGTGGCGAACCTATAATGATAGATCATGCTAAGGGCGCTTATATCTATGATGTCGA
>JAHADO010000156.1 GCA_018375265.1 Campylobacter concisus
TCTTCAACTCTAAAGAAATTTGCACCAATTCTGTCCATTTTATTGACAAAAACAATTCTTGGTACGTGATATTTATTTGCTTGTCTCCAAACAGTTTCAGACTGTGGCTGAACACCACCAACAGAACAAAATACCGCAACAGCACCGTCAAGAACACGCATAGAACGCTCAACTTCAATAGTAAAGTCAACGTGTCCCGGAGTGTCGATTAGGTTTACTTGGTAGCCCTTCCAAAACGCTGTAGTTGCAGCTGATGTAATAGTAATACCACGCTCTTTTTCTTGCTCCATCCAGTCCATAGTAGCAGCGCCATCATGAACCTCACCTATCTTATGGCTCATACCAGTGAAGAACAAAATTCTCTCACTCGTAGTTGTCTTTCCAGCATCAATGTGAGCCGCAATACCGATATTTCTTACCTTATGTAAAGGCGTTTTTCTCTCTGCCATACTAATTCTTTCTTACCAGCGGTAGTGAGCAAATGCTTTATTAGCCTCAGCCATCTTGTAAGTATCTTCCTTCTTCTTGAAAGATGCACCTTTTGAATTTGCCGCATCTAAAAGCTCGTTTGCTAGTTTATCAACCATTGTTCTTTCGCTTCTTTTTCTAGCAAAAGTTATAAGCCAGCGGATAGCAAGAGCTTGTTGGCGAGCTGGGCGAACCTCAACTGGCACTTGATAAGTAGCACCACCAACACGGCGTGATTTAACTTCTAAAATAGGTTTTACATTTTCGATAGCGTCGTTAAAAACGTCGATGCCTTTAACCTCAGCATTTTTCTTTTCGATAGCTTTAATAGCACCATACATTATCTCTGTAGCGACGCTTTTTTTGCCATCATACATAAGAGAATTAATAAATTTAGTGATTATTTTATTTCCGTAAATCGGATCAGGTAAAACTTCCCTTACAGGAGCTTTTCTTCTTCTCATTTTGATTTTTCCTTCAAATTTTTATGAAATTTTACTCAAACGTTTGCAAATTTAAGCAACGTCTGCGAACCTAATTTTTTACTTTTTTGGAGCAGCAGCGCCAGCTTTAGGGCGTTTTGCACCATATTTAGAACGAGAAACTGTTCTTTTTGCAACACCAGCAGTATCAAGTGCACCACGAACAATGTGATACTTAACACCTGGTAAGTCTTTAACCCTACCGCCGCGAACTAAAACGATACTGTGTTCTTGTAGGTTGTGACCTTCACCGCCGATATAGCTGATGACTTCAAAACCGCTTGTAAGCCTAACTTTGGCAACTTTCCTCAAAGCTGAGTTTGGTTTTTTAGGAGTTGTAGTATAAACCCTAGTGCAAACTCCTCTTCTTTGAGGGCACTCTTTTAACGCTGGAGATTTTGACTTAACAGTCACTTTCTTGCGTTCATTTCTGACCAATTGATTTATGGTTGGCACAATAATTCCTTTCAACTAAATTTATTAAAAAGACCTAATTTTATTTAAAAAAAGCTTAAATAACGGTTAATAAGTTGGACTTATTCATACGTTCCTTTTTTTATAAAACCGCTGTCATCTTTTAAAATTTCACCCTTTGCAACGACAAATTTAATCTCAAATTTCTCATCTATCAGCAAAATATCTGCATCGTAATTTTCTTTTATCTCGCCTTTTTTATTTTGCAGGGCCACACTTTTTGCCACGTTTGTCGTAAAATATGGCAACGCCTCTTCGATACTAAAGCCATCTTTTACGAAATTTATAAACTCTTCATATAGGCTCTTGACGCTAGCGATGCCTATTTTTAGTAAATTTCCGTCGCTATCATAGCTAGAGTAGCTACCAAAGCCGTCTGAGCTAATTGTTATCTTATTTGTCGGTAAATTTTCTTTTTTGACGCGCTTTACAGCCTCAAGTGGCGTAAGTCCCGGCATGCAGGTAAAGTCGATATAGCCGCCATCTTTTATAAATTTAAAGCTTTGTTTAAAAAGCTCCTCGTTTCTATTTACGTGCGTTGGCTGAAATAGCGTAATCGGTATATCATACTCATTTAGTACTTCATAGATCAAATTTAAGCCCTTTTTACCGTCACCCATGTGAAGCGTGGTGTGGCCTGACTTCGAGCTGATCATACCAGCCACCCTGCCAGCAGAGACTATGTGAGCGAGCTCATCTTTGCTCACGCTTGATGAGCGGTGGTCGCTTATGGCTAGTTTTGTGCCGATTATGGGATCAACAAAGACAATATCTTTTTCGATCTCGCCAGTTATGGTTGGCGTTTTGGAGCTGTATGCGCCAGTGTGAGCGTAGCATGTGATGCCCTCGTCGTTTAGCGCGTGTGCTTTTGCGACTAAATTTTCAACGCTTCTTGTCGTGCTGTCAGTTCCAAGTAGGCCAACGACTGTCGTTATGCCAGCTTCTATTAAATTTGATAGCATGATCTCAGGCACTCTAGTCTTAAAGCCACCCTCTCCGCCACCTCCAGTGATATGCACGTGCTTATCAATGAAACCTGGTATGGCTACTAAATTTGAAGCGTCGATCACCTTTACATTTGGCAAATTTGGCTCTAAATTTTCAGCTATGCAGACGATCTTGCCATTACATATAAATATATCTTTTTTGCCAAGAAATTTTGGCGAGTAAATTTTGGCGTTTTTTATAAGTATCATTTGGCATCCTTGTTTATCTTAGCTATGCCGATGCCAGTGAGTGCTAAAATGATAGCAAAGACAACGCCCATGTAGTTTAAGATTGCCCATGGCAAATACTCTACCGTTGGCACACCAAGTGTGGCTGTCATATATGCGCCTGCTGCTGACCAAGGGATGAGTGGGACGATCACGGTACCAGAGTCTTCAAGTGTTCTTGATAGGTTTTTGGCTGCTAAATTTTTCTCTTTATAAAAGTCTTTAAACATCTCACCAGGGATGAGGATAGAAAGATATGAACTACCTGTGACAAATGCGACAGTTAGGCATGAGCCGATAGTCGAGATGATGACGCCTGCTGTTGATTTGACTCTTGCCATAATGGTGTGAAGTACCTTTGTAAGCATACCAGTTTTTGAGATGATACCAGCAAAGCCCATAGCGCAGATGACTAGGATAGTGGTTGAATTTACAGAGCTCACGCCGCCTCTATTTAAAAGCTTAGTGATATCCTTTGAAAACTCCATATTAATGCCGCTCATCGTGACGTTAAAGCCAGTCATCACTGAGATAAAGCCATTTTTAAAGCTAAAATCTTGAACAATAACACCAAGAAGCACTGAAAATAGCGAAGCTATGATCATGACAGGTATCGTTGGCCACTTTAGCACCGAGCCAGCCAAGACAAAAAGCACAGGCAAAAGCAAGATGATGTTCCAGTGAAAAATTTTATCAAGCTGACCTTGAAGCGCCAAAACCGACTCTGAAACATTTGCACCACTGCTTGCCGCCTCGCTACCGAAGAATAGATAAGCCGCTATCGCAACGATAGTTGCTGGGATAGTCGTATAAAACATATGTCTGATGTGCTCATAAAGCTCTGAGCCAGCTGCTATCGGAGCTAGGTTTGTCGTGTCTGAGAGTGGGGAGAGCTTATCGCCAAAGTATGCTCCTGCGACTACCGCACCAGCAGTTGCTGCTAAATTTACATCAAGACCTTGAGCTATGCCCATGATGGCGACACCGACTGTACCTGCAGAACCCCAAGATGTGCCAGTTACAGTTGAGATGATAGCAGCGATGACAAAAGCTGTTAGGACTAGATACTGCGGGCTTATAAGATCCACGCCGTAGTAGATGATCATAGGGATGGTGCCTGAAAATACCCACGAGCCAATAAGCAGACCGACTGCCCAAAGTATCATAAGCGCTGGCAATGAGCTTGAAATTTTCTCTATTACCCCTTCTTGAAGCTCGTTCCAACTATATCCTAGCCTCCAAGCGATGCCACCAGCCACGAGGGCTGCTATCAAAATGATCGGCTCAACCTTTAGCTTCATATAACCAACGCCAAGCGCAAGACCTACGATCATAACCAAGATAGGCGTAAAGGCTAGCAGAAACGAAGGCTCTTTTTTTATAGAGTTCATCATGTGTCCTTTAAATTTGAGATATCTTTGAATTTAAAGGCTAGAAACTTAAAAAGTTATAAAAAAATAAAA
>JAHADO010000157.1 GCA_018375265.1 Campylobacter concisus
TGATTATTAAAGTGCTTTAGATACCTAGCCGTATAAGGATAAAGCCCTCTATCATACATCTCTTGGATAAATTTACGCTTTTTCTCTAGAGTTGATTTAGCTAGGTCTAAAAGGTAGCTTAGTCTATTATAAAGTGCGACCTTATCGCCTTTGTAGTTATAGCCTAGGCGGGCTAAATTTATAGTCACAACGCCTATCGAGCCAGTCATCTCAGCACTTCCAAAAAGACCGCCACCACGCTTTAAAAGCTCTCTTAGATCAAGCTGCAAACGGCAACACATAGAGCGCACGTGACCTGGTTTGTAGGCGTTTTCGTTTTCTATCTTGTTGCCATTTTCGTCGTAAGTGTATTGCGAACCGATGAAATTTTGAAAGTAGCTTGAGCCCATTTTTGCGGTATTTTCAAAGAGTACGTCTGCTACTTCGCTATCCCAGTTAAAATCCTCTGTGATATTTACCGTTGGTATAGGGAATGTAAAAGGCTGTGAGCACTTGTCGCCAGCTGTTAATACCTCGTAAAATGCCTTGTCTATGCGTGCCATCTCAGGCTCGAAGTCTTTGTAGGTCATATCGATCAAATTTTTCCTACCACGCTCGTTTGCTTTTTTCAAAATTTTCTCATCTTTTACATTTGTAAAAAGGTGTATATCATCGCTCGTTGGTATCTGATCCCTTAGGTCGCTTGGGCAGGTGATGTCTATGGTTACGTTTGTAAATGGGCTTTGTCCCCAGCGCGCGGGCACGTTTAGGTTGAAGATAAAGCTAGTTATCGCCTTTTTGATCTCGGCGTCGCTTAGATCGTCTTTGAAAACGTAAGGCGCAAGGTAGGTGTCAAAGCTAGAAAACGCCTGAGCGCCTGCCCACTCGCTTTGCAAGATGCCTAAAAAATTTGCCATCTGATAAAGCGCCTCTCTAAAGTGCTTTGGCGCTCTACTCTCGACCCTGCCACGAACGCCGTTAAAGCCCTCATTTAGCAAGGCTCGCAAACTCCAGCCAGCGCAGTATCCCGTAAGGCAGTCGAGGTCGTGGATATGGTAGTCGCCATTTCTGTGAGCAAGACCCTCTTCTTTGCTATAAACAGCGTCTAGCCAGTAGTTTGCTATGACTTTGCCGGCGGTGTTGTTTATAAGACCTGCGTTTGAGTAGCTTGTGTTTGAGTTTGCAGAAATTCTCCAGTCGGTGCCGTTTATATACTCATTTATCGTTTGGGTTGAGTTTATGTAGGTCGTATCTTCGTTTAGCCCTAAAATTTGCTCGCGTTGGAGCTTGTGGGTGTGGCGGTAGAGCATGAAGCTCTTTAAAACTTCAAAATGTCCGCCGTCAAATAGCTCTTTTTCTATCGCATCTTGGATGTCTTCGACTGTTATCGCACTTGATTTTTGAAAGATATCTTGGACTACATTTGTAAAAACTTGCTCGTCATAAGCCTTATTTTCGCTGGCAAATGCCTTTTTTATAGCATCTACTATCTTGTATGCTACAAATTCTTGCCTTGTGCCATCTCGTTTTAAAATTTCACGCATCACTTGCTCTTTTCTGATTATTTTTTTAATATGGAGTTTAAAAGTATAGGACAAGAAAGCTTAAAATATAGAAAACTTATTTTATTTTGTTTAATAATATTTATCAAAAAATATAAAATTTTAGAGAGTTTTCTTAAGTATATTTTTACGTATTTTAAGCATTTTAAACTAAAATTTGATTACCTTTACTTAAATAATTATTTTAATTTTAGTTTTTAAAATAGTATATTTAAATTTTTCTTCCATATAGATATTTATTTAATTTATGTTAATATTAGTCGATTTTCAAAAAAAGGAGTTTCAATGAAAAAAATCACAACGCTCGCCATAGGTCTACTTTTGGCTGGCTGTGCATCATCCAACGGCGTAAAATCACCCGAAGATGGCATGATGAAAAGCTTTGCAAAATGCGCCCTAAAATCAGATAGTACAGTCATTATGCTAGTACCAAGTCGTGGCTTTCTTGCTGACGCAATAGCTAGCGCAACAACTAGTGTTTCAAACAACGACGGAGGTTTTTACAACAATCTAACGGATAAAATACAAGAAGGTGTGGATGCCTTTGTCATCTACGGCGAAAGTGGGATGAAAACGGAGTCACTCATGTCAAATGTCTTTACGAGACTAAAAGAGCGTAACGTAAATGGTATGCAGTTTTGTATATCAGCAGGAATAGAAAAGAGCGAGAAGCTAAGCAAGCTAGCAGATGAGCTTGGTATAAAATTAAGTTTTGTGACACTTCCGTAAATTTATAAATTTAATAGACAATTTAAAAAATTTAAGAGAGAAATTTCTCTCTTAAATTTAACTACTGACAACCCTCACACTCGATCGAGCGGTCAGCTACGTCGTTTAGCTTTTCGCTGTCTGGGCTTTCAGAGCGTAGATAATAAGTTGATTTTAGTCCAAGCTCCCATGCAAGCGTGTAAATTTCACTTAGATATCCGCCACTTGCTTTGTCTAAGCTCATGAAGATATTTAGACTTTGACCTTGGTCGATCCATTTTTGGCGGATCGCGCCTGCTTTTATGAGAATTCTCTGATCAAGTTCATAAGCTGGCGTGTAAAACTGCCAAGTATCTGGGCTTAAATTTGGCACGACATTTGGGATCATACCACTTAGGTTGTGCTCAAACCACTTGCGCTTATAGACTGGCTCGATGGTCTGAGTAGTGCCAACAAGGATCGAGATCGAGCTAGTTGGAGCGATCGCCATTAGGTAGCCGTTTCTCATGCCGTCACGCTTGACCTTCTCTCTTAGCTTGTCCCAGTCGCAGATATTTTCGTCAAATAGCCCGCCTTTGTCGTTTAAAAGGGCTTTTGCGTTCTCGTTTGCGGTGTCTATCGGCATGATGCCTTTGCTCCATTTTGAGCCTTCAAATTTTGGATAGATGCCCTTTTCTACGGCTAAATTTGAGCTAGCGTAGATGGCGTTGTAGCTTATGTTTTCCATTATGCTATCAATCAGCGCCAAATGCTCATAACTGCCCCATTTTACGTTTTTCTCAGCTAGCATTTGCGCCTCGCCCATGACGCCAAGGCCGATCGAGCGAGAGGCAAGGTTTGTGTGTTTTACCTTTTTGTGCGGGTAGAAATTTAGATCTATAACGTTATCAAGCATTCTGATAGCTATCGGCACGACGCGCTCGATGTCCTCTTTGCTGTTTATCTTGCTTAAATTTATACTTGCAAGGTTGCAAACTGCCGTTTTGCCCTCGATGCTCTCTTTTTCTACGATGAAAATTTGCTTGCCTTTTAGGCTATCAAGCGCGCTAAGCTTTTTGGCTTTTTTAGTTATGCCGCTATCGACCGTGACGTCCTCTTCTTCGTCAAATAGCTCCTCGCCGCCGTCTTCATAAGTGATCTTGATCTTATAGTAGTTTGGCGCTGTGTTTTGGAAAATTTCGGTGCATAAATTTGAGCTTCTGATGATGCCCTCGTGATCGTTTGGATTTGCTTTGTTGGCATTGTCTTTAAAGCATAAAAATGGCATACCAGTTTCAAAATAGCTAGTTAAAATTTTCTTCCAAAGCTCTTTTGCAAGGATGGTGTTTTTCTGGATATTTTCGTCGTCTTCATACTCTAAATATCTCTTCTCAAACTCCTCGCCGTAAAGGTCGCAAAGGTCGCTTACTTGAGCTGGGTCAAAGAGGCTCCAGCGGCCATTTTCTTTGACACGCTTCATAAATAGGTCGTTTATCCAAAGCGCAGGGAAAAGCTCGTGTGCGCGGCGTCTCTCTTCGCCTGAGTTTTTACGAAGATCGAGAAAATCGCTCACGTCCATATGCCAAGGCTCGATATAAACAGCGATCGCACCCTTTCTAGTGCCTAGCTGATCGACCGCCACTGCGATGTCGTTTGTTACTTTTAAAAATGGTATGATACCGCCAGCTGCGTTTTTGTGTCCGTCGATACTGCCGCCCATCGCACGCACCTTGCTCCAGTCCCAGCCGATACCGCCGCCAAATTTTGAAAGTAGCGCCATCTCTTTGTAGCTATCAAAAATGCCCTCAATATTATCAGGTGTGCTACCTACGTAACAGCTGCTTAGCTGGTGAC
>JAHADO010000158.1 GCA_018375265.1 Campylobacter concisus
TACACAAGACTTGGCAATCCAACGACAGATATCTTTGAAAAAAGGGTCGCCGCACTTGAAGGCGGAGCCGCTGCGATAGCGACTGCAAGCGGTCAGTCAGCTTTGTTTTATAGCATCATAAATTTAGCCCAAGCAGGCGATAATATCATCATCGCCAAGAAAATTTATGGTGGCACGACGGTGCTTTTTACGCACACACTAAAAAGATTTGGCATAGAGGCTAGAGTCTTTGACAGCGACACTGCTAATGATCTGGAGAGTTTGATAGATGATAAAACTAGGGCTATATTTTTTGAAACGCTCTCAAACCCGCAAATTTCTATCCCAAATATCGAAAAAATCGTAGAGATCGCAAACAAATATGGCATCATAAGCATCACAGATAACACAGTGCCAACGCCTATCATCTTTCAGCCACTTCGCCACGGCGTCGATGTTTGCGTGCATAGTGCGAGCAAATATATGAGCGGTCAGGGTCTTAGCCTAGCAGGTGTCGTCGTAAGTGCCAACCACTTAAATGAAAAGCTAAAAGGCAACAAACAATATGAGCACTTTAACGTGCCAGATGCGAGCTACCACGACATCGTCTATGCTGATATGACGGACAACTTCGACATCTACACTCTAAGAATGAGGCTTGCTATCGTGCGCGACATCGGCGCTGTGATCTCTCCGTTTAACTCTTGGCAGCTCATACAAGGGCTTGAAACGCTTGCTGTTAGGGTTGAAAGACACTCGCAAAACGCGCTAAAAGTGGCTAAATTTCTAAACTCTCACAAGCATATAAAAAGCGTGGCTTATCCAGGGCTTGCTGACAACGTAGATCACGCAAAGGCGCAAAAATATTTTAAAGATGGCATGGCTAGCGGGTTATTTTGCTTTGAGACTGATAGCTTTGAGCGCGCAAAAAAAATGCTAGAGCGCGTAAAACTCTTTAAGATCGTAGTAAATATCGGTGATACAAAGTCGCTCATCACACACCCGGCCTCGACAACTCACCAGCAGCTAAGCAGCGAAGAGCTCATCAAAGCTGGCATCACAAAAGAGCTGATAAGAGTTAGCATAGGTCTTGAAAACGCCGAGGATCTGATAGCTGATCTGGCTCAAGCCTTAGAATAAACAAATTTCTAGCTCTTTTTGGGCTAGAAATTTAACTCATCTTTTTAACCTTTTGTATACTCTTCGCAAGAATAAATAGACTTAAATTTTTTCATACGCTAGAAAATGCACCACAACTGCAAGCCTTTTGTTAAAGGTCTATCAAATTTTAAAATTTCTTGAACGAGTAATTTCGGCTCTAAAATTTGAGCTAAGCGATGAGCGAAGCCAAATTTTAGTAGTCAATTCTTAGGGGTGAGTGGAATTTTAAAATTTGCAAAGACAGCTTGATTAAATTTGTAAATTCTTTTTATTCAAAAGGGAGACAAGGGGACTCGAGTTACGAGGCCGTCCCCTTATCCCCCTTTTTAAATACCCTAAACCCCTCGCACGTTCAAAGTGGCATGCAATCGTGCTGGCGCACTGCATGTGGCTTAAAAACTCTAGTAAATTTTAATAAATGTTTAAAAGAAATGGTGCAAATTTATAGCAAAATCTCTTATTAAATTTATCTCAAACGATATCTTCAAAAACTTCAAATTTGTCGTTATTTACTAGCATTTCTAGTAAAACACCGTAGTTGTCCTTGATCTCATCTTGTAGCTTGATAGTAAGCTCTTTAGCGTCTTTGCCATCTCTTGGATAGCTCACTACAAGATCGACTGGCTCAGCGTTTAAAAACTCTTGTATGCCAGTTAGTAGCTCGCTAGCGCCTCTCTCGTTTGTGCCGTGAATCACGACTACGTAGTGTTCATTTTCTCTTATAACGACGTCAGTTTGTCTTAGGATTTTTTCAAAAATTTCGCCGTACTCTTTGCTGTTTGGTAAAGAAAAATATATCAAAGATAAATTTTTCGCATAGTCCTTTACGTTTTTGTAGCGTTTGATTATTGCTATCTCAAGATCGATTATTGATAAAAGATCAACTGCTGAGAAGATTTTTGCCGCCATTTTTCACTCCCTTTATTTACGGTTTTTATTTTAAGCCGCTATTATATCTTGTAAATTCTCAAAAACAAAGACATTCATTCCGTTTTTGTATTCGTAGCCAAATTTTAGCCCATGAGCCTCAAGGATATTGCTAACTATATATAAACCTAGTCCAAAGCTTTTTTGCGCGTCCTCGCCCTTGATAAATGGCTGGATGTAAAAGTCAAGGTCGTTTTTTAGCTTCTCGCCTTGAGTTATAAATTTCATATGATCTTTGCTAACCATAATATTTACGTGCTTGTCGGTTGAATACTTTATGCCATTATCTATCATATTTTTTATAGCGACTGAAAAAAGTTTAAAATCAACCATCACCCTAACCTCGTCAAGCTCACTGATACCAACGTGCTCTTTTTCGATCATCGCTATATCTATCGCTTCGTCGATAAGGTCCCTCATAAGGCAAGGCGTTTTATTTGTAAGTCCTATCTTTGAAGTGATCTGCTCGATCGCTGCAAGCTCGTTTATCAAATTTTCAAGCTTGTGAAAGACAGAGATGAGCCTCTCTTGATTTTTGCTTTTTTCTATCATTTGAGCGGCGATCAGCCCCTTTGTGATAGGCGTTTTTAGCTCGTGCATGATATTTCTTAAGAAAAGATGCCTTGAGTCATTTAGTGCTTTGATCTGACAAACAGCCTCATAAAATGCCTCTGCAACTTCAGAAATTTCATCCTTGCCGTTGCCGACATTTTGCACGCCATCAAGCTCGCCATTTGCAAATTTCACGATCTGACGCTTTAGCTTTCTAAGCGGTTTTATCTTATAAATAACAAAGATATAAGCAGCCAGCAAAATGACCGCAACTACGGCAAACACAGCCTTTATCACCTCGTATCTATAAGGCTGAAATTCTTTATCCATCAAAAGCTTTAGCTCGTCTAAATGCTCGATCTTTAGGTAGTGGTGCTTGTCATAAAGCAAGATAGCACTAGATCCTAGATCACTTGAAATTTCTTCTAAAACGGCTGCATTTTTTAAAATTTCTTCTTTTTCATTTTTAGCGGTGATCTCTGGCATGTCGATGTTTGAGAGTTGGCGGTCATACTGAGCTTTGTTTATGATGCCACCCATGTATAGCAAATTTGTCCTAGCGACGTTTGAGTATTTGTTATTTAGCTCTCTTGTGTAGTTTTGCTTGTCAAAGCCCATAAGCCACAAAAAGGCTAGAAATATCGAAACGAGCGCAAGTCCAAAGATAAACGTTATCGTGATAAATATAGAAGATCTTGGCATCAAAGAACCAACTTATAGCCGATGCCGCGGATAGCGTGGATGTATTTTGGCTCTTTTGGATTTTCATTTAGTTTTTGGCGAATTCTGCCAATGATGACGTCGATACTTTTGTTTGAGCTATCTTCATTTATGCTCTCGCAGTTGTAGATGAGCTCCTCTCTAGTGACCGCCCCACCCTCTTTTTGAAGCAGATATTTTAAGATGTCATACTCCGCTGCGGTTAAATTTAAGACGCTGCCTTTAAATAAAATTTCTCTCTCAAATTCTTTCAAAACCAAGTCTTTGTTTAAATTTCTTGCCTCATTTGCAGGGGCGATACTCTGCCTTCTTAGATGACTTTTGATGCGAGCAAGAAGCTCTTGTGGGTCATAAGGCTTTGGCAAATAATCATCCGCGCCGTTATCTAGGGCATTTACTTTGTCTGTTATATCGTGCCTTGCGCTTGAGATGATTATAGGGATGTTGTGTTTTTTTCTTATCTCTTTGCAAACCTCTAGTCCATCCATGCCAGGGAGTGTAAGATCAAGGATAACTAGGTCAAATTCACTTGTGTTTAGAGTAGATAGTCCGATATATGGCTCCTCAGCCGTCGTTACTTTTATGTCGTAGTTTTCTAGGTATTCAGTTAAAATTTCAGCAAGCTCCATATCATCTTCTATCATTAAAATTCTAGTCATGATCTTTCCTGTTGTAAATTTATTTTTAAGGATTATAGCAGATTAAGGTTTTAAAAATTTAAAAGAGTTA
>JAHADO010000159.1 GCA_018375265.1 Campylobacter concisus
TAGAAGATCGCTGATGATAAAGGCTTACGAGCACACAGCGGCCTATGACAGCATGATCGCAAACTATATGAATGATAGATTTAATGGCGGTTTTGGTGATGCTAGATTTATCGTGGGAAGCAAGGTTTTTGACACTAGATATGGCGAAAATCCACACCAAAAAGGCGCGCTTTATGAGTTTGATTATTTCTTCACAAACAACTTTAGAGCGCTAAAAGGCGAGGCAAGCTTCAATAACATGACCGATATAAATGGCGCGCTAATGCTTGCAACTAGCTTTGATGACGCGCCAGCAGTGGCTATCATCAAGCACGCTAACCCTTGCGGCTTTGCGGTAAAAGATACGTTGCTAGAGAGCTACGTAGCAGCGCTTAAGTGTGACCCGATCTCAGCATACGGCGGCGTGGTCGCGATAAATGGCACACTTGATGAGGAGCTAGCTAAAAAGATAAATGAAATTTACGTTGAAGTAATCATCGCTGCAAATGTTGATGATGCCGCTCTTAAGGTATTTGAGAGCAAAAAACGCATCAAAATTTTCACTCAGGATAATAAATTTTTAGTACGTGCAAATGATAAATTTGACTTTAAACACATCGATGGTGGATTTGTATTTCAAGAAAGAGACTTTGTAAAAGACGAAGAGCTTGAAAATATGAAGCAAATGAGCAAGAAATTTGCAACTGGCAGCGAGCTAAAAGACGCTCAGATAGCGTGGAAAGTGGCTGCGCTAACGAAGAGCAACTGCGTAGTTTATGTAAAAGATGGCGCTATGGTGGCTATTGGCATGGGTATGACTAGCCGCGTGGATGCTGCTCGTGCGGCCGTGGCAAAGGCAAAAGAGCTAAAGATCGACCTAAATGGCTGCGTGCTTGCAAGCGAGGCATTCTTCCCATTTAGAGATAGCATCGACATCGCTAGCAAAGTGGGCGTAAAATGCGTCATCGAGCCAGGTGGCAGCATCAGAGATGATGAGGTGATAGAGGCTGCTGACGAGCACGGCATGTCGCTATATTTCACTGGCGTTAGACACTTCTTGCACTAAAATTTAGGGGCGCTTTGCCCCTTACTTCACACTTTATAACTTTAAATTTTATATAATCCTTCAAAAAAGGAGCTCTCATGAAAAAGATATTAAATTTTCTCTTGGTTTTGGCGGTATTTTTGGGTGTAAATTTGATGGCAAAAGATGAGTTTTTAAAGGAGCAGACGATGGCAGGGCAAAATTTGAAAGAAATTTATTTAGCAGGTGGCTGTTTTTGGGGCATGCAGGGATATTTTAAAAAGATATTTGGCGTGGTAGATACAAAAGTGGGCTACGCAAATGGCAAGAGCGAGAGCACGAGCTACCGCGAGCTTCATGAGAGCGATCACGCCGAGACGCTTTATGTGAAATTTGATGAAAACAGGGTTGCTTTGGCTGAAATTTTGGCTCATTTTTTTAGGGTGATCGACCCGACCTCGCTAAATAAACAGGGCAATGACGTTGGCAGGCAGTATAGAAGCGGGATTTACTATGTTAGCAAGGACGATCTACCAGTTATTGAGAGCTTTATAAAGATCGAGCAAAAGAAATTTAAAGATAAGATCGTGGTTGAGGTAGCACCTCTTAAAAATTTTATCATTGCCGAGGAGTATCACCAAGACTATCTTGATAAAAACCCTTTTGGATACTGCCACATCGACCTAAATTTGGCAAATAAACCGCTTTATGATGAGGCTAAATTTAAGCCGCTTAGCAAAGAGGAGCTAAAGAGAAATTTAAGCAGTGAGCAGTATGCCGTGACGCAGGAGGCGGCGACTGAGAGACCATTTAGCAGTGAGTATGATAAATTTGACAAAAAGGGCATCTATGTCGATATCACTAGCGGCAAGCCGCTCTTTTCAAGCGCTGATAAATTTGACGCAGGGTGTGGCTGGCCAAGCTTTACAAAGCCTATCACCACAACGGCGCTTGCGTATAAAGAAGACAACTCATTTATGATGAAAAGGGTCGAGGTGAAGTCGCAAAACAGTGATGCGCACCTTGGGCATGTCTTTGACGATGGGCCAAGCGATAAGGGCGGACTAAGATACTGCATAAACGGAGCGAGCCTTAAATTTATACCGCTTGAGGATATGGCTAGGCTTGGATACGAGGAGTTTATCCCCTACGTAAAGTAGCTTTTGTTGAAGCAAATCAATGGTTTGAAAAGTTTAATCAGAGTATAATTCTCCAAAATCAAAAGGAGAAAAAATGAGTGAATTTTTCAAAAACGCAGAGCAGTTTAACGTAGAGGGTGCGACGGTGCCATTTTATAAATTTAGTGAAAATGGAGCAAATTTTGTAGGCTTTGACTCACGTCCTTGCGTGCCGCCTGAGCCTATGATGAACGCGCTTTTGGCTATCAAATTTGCTGATAAAAACACAAAGATCGTGATGGTAAATCACAAATTTCCAGCTGGGCTCATTCCAAAGATAGAAAAGAGCTTTGACGTGGAGCGAGAGGACCTTGAGGGCGGGGCTGTGAAGATGACTTTTAGCCTAAAAGATGGTGCGAGTATAGAAAACATAGACACTAGCCTTTGCCACTAAGATGCTTTTAAACACTTATGCACCGCCATTTAAGCTAGTTGGTGGCTACTTTATCGCTGGAATTTTCTTTTTGGCGCTTAGCGCCCCGGCGTTTTTTTACGCTGATTTTGAGGCGATTAGCTCGCTAAATACGGCTGGCTTTTTGCATATATTTTTCGTTGGCTTTGTGATAAGCATCATCATCGGAGCGCTTTATCAGCTAACCTCAGTCATCTTAGAAAAGCCATTTTTTACGGTCAAAGGGGCTACTTTAAATTTAGCCATCTTTTGCCTGTCGCTGCTTGCTATGAGCTATGCGATGATATTTGGCGAGGCCAGAATTTTACAAATCAGCGCAGTTTTTCTCTTTGGCGCACTTCTCTTTTTTGGCTCGACCTATGCGCTAAGCTTTATGGATAATCAAAAAAGAAGCTTTGCTGCCTTTGCACTCTTTATTTCGGCGATATTTTTACTAGTTGGCATAACGCTTGGATTTTGCCTGGTGATGATACTTGGCGGCACGCTTATGCTTGATTTTATGACGACGCTAAAATTTCACGTATATTTTGTGCTGGGTTTTGTATTTTTCGTGATACTTGGGGCTGCAAGCGTGCTTTTGCCGATGTTTGCGCTGGCTCATGATCTTAAATTTACACTTAGCAAGGCTTCTCTTGTCTCTTATATTTTGGCTGGGATTTTGCTGGCAGTTGATGAAAATTTAGCCATTTTTGCGGTGGCTGTGGCAGCTTTGCTTTTTATTGCCCAGGCATTTTACATCTTAAAAAAACGCGTGAGAAAGGCGTATGACTACTGGAATGTAAATATCGCACTTTCGCTGCTTGCCTTGCTTTGTGCTGCTATATTTATGGCTTTTGAAAAGCTAAATTTGGCCGCATTTTTTATGATATATGGCTTTTTATTTGCCTTTATCGTGGCTCATCTTTATAAGATCGCGCCATTTCTCATCTGGTATCACTATGTGGCGCCATTTGTTGGCAAGGCAAAAGTGCCGCTGCTTGATGCGATGATACTAAAAAAGGCTGCATATTTTGCCATAGCATTTAATGTCATTTCGCTTGCGTGCTACTATTTGGCAGTTAGCTTTGAGATGAGAAATTTGGTCTATGCAAGTATGATTTTTATGGCTTTAAGCATCATTTTGCTTGCTGTAAATATGATAAACGTTTTTAAATTTACTGGTTTTAAAGGATAAAAAATGAAAGAAAAAATTTATGATGCTCTGTCAAATATCGTTGATCCAGAGGTTGGCTTTGACATCGTTTCGCTTGGACTGATATACGACGCAAGCTGCAATGAAAACGGCAAAGTAAAGGTGACGATGACGCTTTCAACCAAGTCTTGTCCGCTCCATGAGATGATACTTGGCTGGGTTGAAACGGCTGTGCTTGGTGTGGAAGGTGTAAAAGAGTGCGAGATCGACCTAGTTTGGGAGCCTGAGTGGAATATCCAAATGGCAAGCGACTTTGTAAAAG
>JAHADO010000160.1 GCA_018375265.1 Campylobacter concisus
GCTTCTCATTGACGGCATCACCTGCTCGGCGTGCATCTGGCTGCTGGAAAAGGCGCTTTTTAGCCTGCCTGGCATCTTGGAGGTAAATATCAACTCTCTTAGTCAAAAGGCAGTTATCATTTACGATGAGCAAGAGCTTTTGGTAGAGCAAATAATCGAGAAAATTTACGCCGTTGGCTACACTCCAAAGGCCTACGCAGCGAGCCAAAAAGAGGACGAGCTAGTCAAAAAAAGGCGAAATTTCTACGCAAAAGCGCTTGTTGGCGTCTTTGCCACGATGAATATCATGTGGCTGGCGATCGCGCAGTATGGCGGCTACTTTAGCGGTATCAGAAGCGACGTAAAGGATTTGCTAAGCTTCGCGCAGTTTGTGTTGGCAACGCCTGTGCTTTTCTATACTGGCAGCGAGTTTTTTAAGGGGGCAAAAATCGCCATTAAAAATGCCTCGCCAAATATGGACCTGCTCGTTATTACGGGGGCTAGCATAACATATATCTACTCGATCTTTGCGATGCTTACAAGAAGCGGCGAGAGTTATTTTGACTCGGTCGCGATGATCATAACCTTTGTTTTTATCGGTAAATTTTTAGAAATTTTAGGCAAAAAAAAGGCGCTTGAGACCTCAAATTTCTTAAGCGATATGCTGCTTGCAAAGGTCTGCGTTTTAGAGGACGGCAAGGACATTTTAAAAGAGCCAAAGGATATAAATTTAGGCGAAAAGATCGTGCTTAGATCAGGCGAGAGGGCGCTGCTTGATGGTGTGGTGCTTAGTGGCGAAGCAAGCGTGGATAGCTCAAGCTTAACAGGCGAAAGCTTGCCACTTTTGCTAAGCTCTGGGGGCGAGGTAAAAAGCGGTGTTGTCTGCCTAAACGGGCAGATCGTCTATGAGGCAAGGCAAATTTTTAAAAACTCATATCTTAATAAGCTTATAAATTTACTCCAAAACGCAGAGCTAAAAAAGCCAAATATCGAGCTAGCAGTCAATAAAATCGCCTCGAAATTCTCTCTTGGCGTGCTAACTCTGGCATTTTTTACATTTTGGTTTTGGTATTTTAAATTTAGTTTTTCAGAAGCGGTGGTGACAGCCGTGAGCGTCATCGTGATCGCTTGCCCTTGTGCGCTTGCCCTTGCCACGCCAGTTAGCAGCGTTTGCGCTCTTGGGGTTGCCTTTAAAAACAAGGTGCTTTTTAAGGAGGCTAAATTTTTTGAAAGCCTTGCAAAGTGCGATGTGGCGGTATTTGACAAGACTGGGACGCTCACAAAGGCTAAATTTGAAGTGAGCGAGTTTTTTATAAAAGAGGGCGCGAGTATTGATAAAATTTACTCGCTTTGCCTTATCTCAAACCACCAAATAAGCGTGGCGGTGGCTGAGTTTTTAAAGCAAAAAGGCGCAAAGAAAGTTGAGCTTGAAAATGCAAATTTAAGCGTGGCAAAAGGTGTTAGCGCTGATATTATGGGTGAGCGTTTTGTGGCTGGAAGTAGGCGCTTTTTGGCTGAAAATGGGGTGAAATTTGAAGAGAGCGAAGAAAATGTGAGCTTTTTTGTGGGCAAGCAGGGCGAGCTGGTGGCTAAATTTTACCTAAAAGATAGCGTAAAGCCTGAAGCAAATGCTTTGATGAACGAGCTAAAGAGTGCTGGCATGAAGGTTTGCATCCTAAGTGGCGACGTGCAAAATGTGGTAAAAAACGTGGCAGATGAGCTTGGCGTGAGCGAGTTTGGAGCAGGGATGCTGCCTGATGAAAAGGCTAAATTTATAGCTGGTCTTAAGCAGCAGGGCAAAAAGGTGCTGATGGTTGGAGACGGCATAAACGACGCAGTTGCGCTTAGCCTCGCTCACGTGGCCATTTGTATGGGAAGTGGCGCGGCGGTAAGCTTAGAAAAAAGCGATGTGGTGCTACTTGATGATAGCTTGCAAAGCCTTGCAAAAGCGGTGAAAATTTCAAAATTTACCTATAAAACGATAAAGCAAAATTTACTCTTTTGCCTGCTTTATAACGCCCTTAGCCTGCCATTTGCTGTGTGTGGCTACGTCATGCCGTTATTTGCTGCGCTTTTCATGTCGGCAAGCTCGCTTAGCGTCATACTAAACTCGCTTTTTATAGTTAGAAAATTTAAGGACAAATAGTGGATACAACGACTCTTGCAATGCTTGTTTTTATCTCGGTTTTGATGGGGGCGGCTCTGCTTTTTGGCGTGCTTTGGGGGATAAAAAATAGGCAGTTTGAAGACTACCGCAAATTTTTAGACGGAGCGAATTTGGACGATGAAGACGCGCTAAATGAAGCCTACGCACTCGAACTTCGCAAAAAAGAGGCGCTAAAAAAGAGGCTAGAAGCTAGCAAAAAGGAGCATGAAGGCAAGGGCGAGCATGATGAGGCCGACAAAAAACTCTAAAATTTTCCAAGAGATGGGTCTTGCAAAAATGGGCGCTAAAAACCTAGCCAGATAGCCAAGTGAGAAGAAAAAACAAAACGAGGCAAGACTAGCTCCCACGCCAAATATCAAATTTTCATCTTTAAATTTAGTAGAAACCGAGCCTATTAGGATCATCGTGTCAAGATAGACGTGAGGATTTAGCCAAGTAAAAGCGAGCGTTAAAAGGATGTTTTTCTTTAAATTTGATCTGGCATAATCGCTGCTGGTATCCATGCTAAGATCCTTGAAAAAACACGTGTGAAAGCTCTTTAGCGCGTAAAAAAGTAAAAATAAAAAGCCGCCATATTGGGCGATTTGCTTGATGATAGAAAAATTTTGCACGAGGCTAGCAAGTCCAAAAACTCCTGCAAAGATCAAGGTAGTATCGCTAATAGCGCAAATGAGGCAGATGATAAAGATATTTTCTTTTTTGATGCCCTGTTTTAGCACAAATGTGTTTTGCGCGCCAATGGCTAAAATGAGCGATAAAGAGGTGAAAAATCCAGATATAAATGCTTGCAAATTTATTCTTCTCGCTAAAGTTTGGCTTAATTTTAGCGAAATTTAACTTTATCATAACCATAAATTTATGCCTTTTTTTATAAAATCAGCAAATTAAAATTGCAAAAAGGAAAGCAGTTGCAAGCACTAGCCCTAAAATATCGACCAAAAAATTTTGACGAGCTCATTGGACAAGAAGCCGTAAGCAAGAGCCTAACCCACGCACTTGACGAAAACAGAGTGAGCCATGCTTATTTGTTTTCAGGTCTTAGGGGAAGTGGCAAGACATCGAGCGCTAGGATATTTGCAAAGGCTTTGGTCTGCGAAAAGGGGCCAACTTCTAGGCCTTGCGAGGTCTGCGCGCAGTGCGTGATGGCAAACGAATCGCGCCACATGGATATCATTGAGATGGACGCAGCTAGCCATAGAAAGATCGACGATATAAGAGAGCTCATCGAGCAGACAAAGTACGCTCCAAGCGCTGCTAGATATAAAATTTTCATCATCGACGAAGTGCACATGCTAACAAAAGAGGCGTTTAACGCCCTTCTTAAAACGCTTGAAGAGCCGCCAAGCTATGTTAAATTTATCTTAGCGACCACCGACCCGCTCAAGCTTCCAACGACGGTGCTTTCAAGGACGCAACATTTTAGATTTAAGCAGATAAGCAGATATGAGATCGTAAAACACCTTGAATTTATCCTTAGCAAAGAGGGTGTGAGCTACGAGAGGGAGGCGCTTGAGATACTAGCTAGAAGCGGCGGTGGCTCGCTAAGAGATACACTAACACTGCTTGATCAAGCTATTATTTATGGCGCTGGCAATATCACAAAATCAAGCGTGGCAGCGATGCTCGGACTTCTTGATCCAAGTAGGATCGAGCAGATCATCGAACACGTCGCAAATGCCGATAAAAACGCCATAAGAGTGCTTGTAACCGAGCTTGAGACCTATGAGCCAGAGATGATCATAGATGAAATTTTGGCAAATTTAAAGCAGAGATTTTTAGACAATGACCCGAAATTTTCACTTCTTATATATGAGAGATTTTTTAGGATTTTGGCGCAGGCAAAGTCGATGTTAAGCGTATCAAGCGA
>JAHADO010000161.1 GCA_018375265.1 Campylobacter concisus
CATGATAGCTGCGACAAATATGATGAACGCAGCCGCGAGCCTTGGCATAGATAGCTGCCCGATAGAAGGCTTTGACAGACACGCTTTAAATGAAATTTTAGGTCTTGATGAGAGCGAAAAAAGAGTGGCTATCGTAGTACCATTTGGCTACCGCCTAAACCCACAACCAGAAAAACTACGCAGACAAAGAGCCGAAGTAGTTACTTGGATATACTAAGTCACGGGGCAAAACGCCCTGTGATCTCTTTAAATTTAAACAAAAAGGCATTTTATAAGCTAAAAAAAGTAAATTTGCGTTAAAATCATGGCTAGTTTTAAAAAGCGAGGCTTAAATTTAATGCAAAAAAATAGCGCTAAACCAGTTTTGCAGATTTTTAAGAGGTTCTATGTAAAGATAGCACTACTTCTTTTTGCCTTCATCTTTCTTGCACTTTTTGTCATATTTGCTGGCATAAATGATATAAAATATGAAATTTCAACGCTAAATTTAATCACTAGAAACAATATCGTGAGTACATTTGCAGAGGTAAAAGACAATATCACCACAAAGGCAAGACTCATAGCAAACGGCGTAGAGCCATTTTATGAAGATACTGTTGTAAGTAAATTCTACACCGCTTTTTACGTGATAGCAAAAGACAACTCCTTGCTTTATGAGCGTAAATTTGAGGGCGCTTTTGAGCTACACGACTACGATATCTCGTGGTTTTCAGATATAAAAGCAGGCGAGTTTAGGCTCTCTGATAGATTTTATAAAAATAGACGCTTTAAAGATATCTACATAGCTTACGGGCTAAAAAATGGCAATAAAATTCTCGTTCAGCTAAATCCAAATCTTTTAAAAAACAAGGTCGATACAGGCTACAATAAAAACCTTGCCGCATACGTCTTTTTGGTCGATAAAGATGGCAACCTCTCAAGAGATGAGTTTTATAGAAAATTTATAAAAGAAGACTTTAACAAATACATCTCGCAAGGTGGCGAGTTTAAAGCTGACAAGATCATTTTTAAACTAAAGGATATGAATTTTTATAAGATCAGCTACCTAGAGGAGCAAAAGCTATTTGTCATAACAGGCTCTAGTAGGCAGGCACAGATCTTTATCCAGCTAGTTCTAGTCGTGCTTTCGTTCTTGTGTTTTGTCGCATTTAGCATACTTTGGCTACGTGATAACTCATATATAAAAGATAAAATTCTCTCTCCATTTACCAGGATCACACTCTTTGCGGCAGATAAAAGCAAGCCAACTGATGAAGAATTTGACATAAAAGAATTTATCTCACTAAATAACAGCATCAAAAAACTCTACGAAGATAGAGATAAAGCTTACGAGACGGCACAAAGCTACGAGAGTAGATTTGGCTATGTATTTGAAAAGAGCTTTTTAAAGATCGTGGTCTATGACGCTTATACTGGCGTCATCACGGACATTAGCAACGCTCTTTTAGAAAATCTAGGCTACAAAAAAGATGACGTAGCAGATCTAAATATCAAAGAGCTACTTGAAGATGAGTCTAAAAATTTAGCAGAAGATAGAGAAAACGCTATCAATAATGATCTATCTTATGAAGCTAAGCTAAGGCGTAAAAATGGCGAGATAATCGACGTTTTAGCGACCCAAAGTAGCTTTGAGCTAGAAAACACAAGGCTAAATTTCATACTTATAAAAGATATCACTCAAGAAAAGATGACGCAAAGAAATGACGATATCATCAAAAGCTACGTCTTTTTATCGCCAAATGTCATCGCTATCGCTTCGGCACAAGAGCCATTTTTGATCATCCAAAGCACAAACAATGTCGAGAGAATTTTTAACGTCCAAAGCCAAGGTCTCATAAATTTAGAAGATATCATCGCAAGCGAGGACTTTGATAGCTTTAAAGCTGCCGTGCTAGCAAGTAAAAAAGCCTTTTTACAAGCAAGCTTTAAAAATGAAGAGCTAAATTTCATAGCAAATATGACAAATGCTTACGGCAAGAAAATTCCATTTAAGATAAAGGCTAAATTTATCGATGCAGAAGGGCAAAAGGTCATCTACTCATTTACCGATCTTAGCGATATGCTAAAGCTTCAAGAGAGATTTGAAAAGCAAAGCAAAGAGAGCAAAGCACTGCTTTGGGCGAGTGAGGCAAATGTCTTTACTTGGGATAAAAGAAGCGACATGCTTAACATCTCAGACGAGCTAAGTAAAATTCTTGGCACGCAAAGCACTCTAAATTTCGAGCAAGCAAAGTCGGTCTTTGTCGATGAGTTTGATAGTTTTTATAGCTTTTTTGAGAGTTTAAGAGATGCTCAAACATACATCAAAGATATCAAGCTTTACAGCATAGATAAAGAAATTTTACACTTTAGACTAAGGGCAAAAGCGCTTGAATACGATGAATTTGGCGAAGTAAGCTTGATAAAAGGCACGTTAAGAGACCTTAGCCTAGAAGATAGCTTCTTTGTCTGCCAAGACCTGCTTGCAAAAATTTTCTCATTTAGCAAAGAAGAGGTTGTCTTGCTTGATGAGGAGATGAGGGTTATTGACGCAAATGACGCATTTTTTGAAAGTGCGGGCGCAAAAGATAGCGTATATCTAAAAGATATCACCTTTATAAAGCAAGGCTTAAGCGATATAAAATACCAGATCATAGAGACTATAAACCAAGGTGGCTCGTGGAGTGGCAAGGTTTGGAGCGAAAATAATAAAAATAAGAGCAAGCTTGAAGTCATAGAAATTTTACCGCTTATCGATGCGAACGAGAAAAAAACTGGCTATATCATGCTAGCAATGCTTGCAAATAACGAAGCGCAAAATGAAAAATATCTAGAATTTATCGCATATCACGATCCGCTTACAAAGCTACCAAATAGATTTTTACTCTACAACAAGCTAAATTCTCTCATACAAAAAAATGAACAAAAAATAGCAGTCATCTACCTTGATATGGATGATTTTAAGAGCATAAATGACAACTTCGGCCACCAAATAGGCGATAAATTTCTAGTAGCTATCTCTGAAAAGATAGGCGCTATGTTTAATGGCAAAAATATCTTTGCAAGGATAGGCGGAGATGAGTTTGTGGGCGTCATAAACTACGAAAATTTAGGCGAAGTCTATGAGATAGCGCAAAATATGCTAAGGCTAGCTTCAGATGAAGTAAAGATAGACGAGCTAAAACTAAAAGCAAGCGCTAGCGTAGGCATAGTCTTGGCTGATAGTGAGCTTGGGGCTGATGATGTGCTACAAAGAGCTGACTGGGCGATGTATCAAGCCAAGATAAGTGGCAAAAACAGAAGCTATACATTTGATGCGAAAAAAGATGTCTATTTTAAGAGCCAATACGAAGATGGCTCAAAAATTTTAAAAGCGCTTGACGCTGGTGAGATGTTTTTAGAATTTCAACCAGAGATCAGCTTTAGCACGGGCGAGACTTTAAATTTTGAAGCGCTTATTAGATGGAGAAAAGATGGCGAGGTCATCTATCCAAGCGACTTTTTACCACTTATAAAGACAAGCAGCGCATCGAGTAATATCGCTTTATTTACGATAAAAGAGGCGCTTTTAGCAAGAAAAATGTGGCTAGAAAATGGCATAAGCGCAAAGGTTCGTGTAAATTTAAGCGTTAAAAAGCTCTTTACGGAGGAATTTTGGCATAAATTTAAAGCGATATTTGATGAGGATAAAAGCCTTGATCCAACTGGGCTTATCATCGATGTTATCGACGCTGCAACAGCTACAAATTTAGAAGTTTTAGAAATTTATGTTAGAAAATATAAAGAGCTTGGCATACACTTCTCGCTTGATGACTTTGCCTCATACTCAAGCTCGATAGAAGCTCTTGGTATGCTAAAGACAAATCGCTTTAATATAGATAATAAATTTTGCCAGCATATCTTTAACTCAAAAGAGGCGCTTGAGAGCATAAATATGATAAGGTTTGTGGCTGATAAATTTGGACTAAATGCTACTATAAAAAATATCGATGACAAAAGAACGCTTGAGTTTTTACTTGGTCTTGGTTT
>JAHADO010000162.1 GCA_018375265.1 Campylobacter concisus
TGCAAAAACTCGCTTGCGTGTTTAACCTTGTAGTTTATATCGTTTTGGGCGATCTTGACAGAGAGTTTTATCTCTTTTATCTCGATGGTTTTTTGCTTTTTCTTGGCCTCTTTTTGCTTTTTCTCTTGCTGATAGCGGAATTTACCATAGTCCATTATCTTGCAAACTGGCGGCTTCGCATCTGGCGCTATAAGCACTAGATCAAGCCCAAGCTTGTTTGAGATCTCTAAAGCCTCATCTCTTGAGATGACACCGTATGCTGTGCCATCATCCCCTACACATCTTACCTCTCTCGCCCTTATGTCCTCATTGAGCAATACTTCATTTTCCTTACTCAAAAATGTACCTCACTAAGTTTCTCCTTCGTTAAATTTATAAATTCCGCCAAGCTCATATCGCTCTGCGTCCTAGCCTGTCTGTCGCGCAACGCAACGCTTTTGTTCGCTACTTCGTTGTCTCCTAGCACGACTATCATAGGCACCCTTTGTTTTTCTGCCGTTCTTATTCTCTTATTTAAACTCTCATTTTTACTTGCGATCTCGCTATCGACGTTGATCTTTCTTAGCTCGCGTGAAATTTCTTTTGCGTAGTCTAAATGCGCGTCGCTAATAGGCACGATGACGACTTGCGTTGGAGCTATGAAAAATGGTAGCTCGCCAGCAGTGTGCTCAAGTAAAATTCCTATAAATCTCTCAAAACTACCAAGCAAGGCTCTGTGAAGCATTACAGGGCGCTGCCTTTCGTTATTTGCGTCGATGTAGCCTAGGTCAAAGCGCTCTGGCAAGTTAAAATCGACTTGTATCGTGCCGCACTGCCACTTTCTCTTAAGAGCGTCAGTGATCTTAATGTCGATCTTTGGTCCATAAAATGCGCCGCCGCCCTCGTCGATGCCGTATTTAAAGCCATTTTCATCAAGGGCTTCTTTTAGTGCTTTTGTAGCAGTTTCCCAAATTTCATCGCCACCGATCGCTTTGGCTGGCTTGGTTGATATCTCCATCTCATAGTGGAAGCCAAAATTTTCCATTATCGTGCCAGCAAATTTTAAAATTTCTAAGATATTTTCTTTTATCTGGCTTGGCATACAAAAGATATGTGAGTCATCTTGTGCAAATTCGCGAACCCTGAAAAGTCCGTGAAGCACGCCACTTTTCTCATGGCGGTGAACGACGCCGTATTCAAAAAATTTAAGCGGTAAGTCGCGGTAAGAGCGGATGTCACTTTGATAGACTTTGATGTGGCCAACGCAGTTCATCGGCTTGATGCCATACTCTGTCTCATCGATCGTTGTAAAGTACATATTTTCTTTGTAGTTTGCGTAGTGGCCGCTTCTTCTCCACACATCAGCCTTTAAAAGCTCAGGACCACGCACTGGCTCGTAGCCGCGGTCGCGGTGAGCTTTGTATAGAAGTTGCTCTAGTTTTGATCTTAAGCGTCCGCCATTTGGTAGCCAGATAGGCAAACCGCCGCCCACTTCTTCATCAAATGTAAATAGCTTCATCTCGACGCCAAGCTTTCTGTGATCGCGCTTTTTAGCCTCTTCGATGATGCGGATGTGCTCTTTTAGGCTCTCTTTGTCTGCGTTAGCTGTGCCGTAAATTCTAGTTAGCATCTCACGGCTCTCATCGCCGCCAAGATATGCCCCAGCCACGCGTGTAAGCTTGAAGAATTTTAAAAATTTAGTATTTGGCAGGTGTGGTCCGCGGCAAAGGTCTTCAAAATCGCCTTGTGCGTAGCTACTCACTTCGCCATCTGGAATTCTTTTTAAGACCTCTTGTTTTAGATCGTCGTTTTTAAATTTCTCACTCATATTAGCTTTGGTTGAGCAGGTTTTAACGATGTCAAATTTCTTCTCAGCAAGCTCTTTCATCTTATCTTCGATCGCTGCTAGATCGCTCTCGCCTAGCTTCGTGCCCTCATCATCAACTCTAAAATCATAATAAAATCCATCTTCTACGTTTGGTCCGACAAAGAATTTCGCCTTTGGATAGAGTGATTTGATAGCTTGTGCCATTAGGTGCGCACAGGAGTGTCTGATAACGTGTAGTGCCTCTTTTGAGTTGTCAAAATAGATAGGCTCAGCACTACTCTCACGCCCTGCGATACTTTGAGTATCGACTATTTCGCCATTTAGTTTGTATGCGATGATATCGCTCATTGTTTTTCCTTATATCAAATTGTCTTTTTTACGATAAAAGAACGATTAAGGATTTTATCGAAATGGGCTTTAAGCTAAACTTAATAATTGCTAAGCAAATTTTTATAAATTCTTTTTAAATTTAGTAAAATTTGAGCCAAAATTTTTAGATTTTAAAATATATTTTTTTATATAAAGATAAATATCCCTAAAATATGCATATTTTATCAATATAATTTATTATATTTTAAGATTGTCCCTGATAATATTTGCTCCTGAAATGAATTTAGTAATTTCTCGTCTTTGCATTACTTAAATTCATTTTTCTCCCGACAAATTTAGTGCTAGGAAGTGGTTAGCCTAGCACTTTTTCTTTTGTAAATTTAACAAACACCGGCTTTACTATCTTGGCGTAGTCTTTTGCGTTTAGAACGATTGATCTATCAAGAAGCCCCGCATTAAAGGCGATCTCATCATTTCGCTCTAGCAAACTCTCATCCATAACAAGGTGCAAATTTTTATGAAAGCTAAATGGCGGAACCGAGCCAAATACGCAATCAGCAAGTGCTGTGACCTCCTCTGGACTAGCAAGGCTTGCTCTTTTACCATCAAATTTTTGCGTAAGTGCGTCAAGATCAGCCTGCTCATCCGCTGGCAAAACCGCAAGCAAGTAAATTTTACCAGCCTTCATCGCTGGCTTTTCATCATCTAGCAAGTAGCCATCTAGCACATTTTCATCTTTAAAAATTTGCCTAAATTTCTCTTCATCCACCCTTTTTATAGAGCAGACCAGCGCCTTTGCGCCCTGACTCATCTTCGTGCCTCTTATCTTAGCGACCTCTTCTGAAGTCCTCGCGCTCTCATGCTCTATCACTCTAAATTTAGCCCCATTTTTGCTAAGAATATCGTGGATTTTATTAAAAATTTGCTCTGACACAGCTCTTTCCTTTGGATAAATTTAGTTAAAATTATACCGCTAAAACCAAAAAAGGGCAGGAAAATGCAGATAAATTTAGATGACGTAAAGATCGAGCCAAGCTGGAAAGAGGTGCTAAAAGATGAGTTTTTGAGTGAAAATTTCGCTCGCATCAAAGAGAATTTCTTAAAAGCAAAGAGCGCTGGCGTCGTCTATCCACCAAGTGGGCTTATATTTAACGCATTTAATCTAACGCCATTTCACGATGTCAAGGTCGTCATCCTAGGCCAAGACCCATATCACGGCGCAAATCAAGCCATGGGGCTAAGCTTTTCAGTGCCAAGTGGCGTGAGAGTGCCGCCAAGCCTTGTTAATATCTATAAAGAAATTTACGCCGATCTTGGCATAAAAGAGCCAAATAGCGGCGATCTTACAAAGTGGGCAAAACAAGGCGTGTTGCTTCTAAACTCGACTTTAAGCGTAAGTGCTGGAGCGGCAAATTCTCACGCTAGCTTTGGTTGGCAGGGCTTTACAGACGCAGTTATAAGAAAGATAAGTGAAAATTTACAAAACGTAGTTTTTATGCTCTGGGGCAACCCAGCCAAGGCAAAAGCGCCGCTCATAGACGCCAGCAAACACCTTATCTTAGAAGCAGCGCACCCAAGTCCGCTAGCGCGCGGGGCGTTTTTTGGCTGCAGACACTTTTCAAAGGCAAATATCTACCTAGCAAACCACGGCAAAACACCCATCGAGTGGGACTTAAACGCTTAAATTTGAGCTATTTTTTAAGCTCAGTAAGAAGCTTATTTACCTTTTCTAGCTCGCTTTTGCAAAATTTCTCATCGTTATTTTGCATTATCATCGCCTCTTGGCCGATTTGTCTTTGCTTAAACTCATCAAATTTAAGCTCAAAAAGCCTTAGCGCTTTCTCATCACCTGCAAGCTTCT
>JAHADO010000163.1 GCA_018375265.1 Campylobacter concisus
TGCTAAAAGCTCATGGTTTGTGAGAATTTCATCTATAAACTCCAGCGCGCTCTCGTCACTTGGGCTTTGAAGCACAAATTTATCTTCTAAAATCTCGCTAGCGCCATTTTGAGCCGTCGTAAAGACCACGTTTTTAAAGCTAAGCGCCTCTAGCACGACATTTGAAAATGGCTCATAGTGCGTTGGAAAGATGAAAATATCGCTCGCCTCATAAAATTTCGCCGTGCTCTTTTGCTCGCCGACAAAATAGGCGTTTAGCCTAAGTTTTTTAGCTAGGCGTTTGTAGCTTGAGATGTTTTTGTCTTTGCCCACAATGAGCGTATTTACGGGCGTTTTTAGCTTTGAAGCAAGGAGTAAAAACTCTTTTAGTCCCTTTCTTTTAAAGCCATTTCCCACAAAAAGCAGGGTCGCAAGCTCAAATTTAAGTCCGAATTCCTCACAAAGTGCGAGCTTTGCCTCGGCTTTTTGTACCCTTTGGGGTAAATTTACGCCGTTATAAATGGTCGTGATCTTTTCAGGCTCTATGCCGTAAGTCGCGATGATCTGCTCTTTGATGAAATTTGAGTTTGCGATGATCTTTTGGGAGTTTTTGAAACATCTTTTTTCTAAGTATGGATAGACGAAATTTAGGGGGTTTAGCCACCAAAAGCTCTTTGTCGCCCTATAAACCTTATGCACGCCGTCTCCTGCCCTGTAGATATCGGCGCAGCTTACTCGCTCTAGGCTAAAATAAAACTCGTCCTCTTTTTTTTGACGTTTTACTTGGCGGTTAAAATTTAGAGCTTTTTTCCAAGAAGATATGCCAGCATCTCCAAGATATGAGCGAATTTCTGTTTGGATACCAAGCCCATTTATGGCCTTAACAAGCCTTCTTAAGTATCTTTCAGCACCCCCAACTGCGTTTGGATTAGTTCTTAAAAATACTATTTTTTTCATCTATAACTCCTAAAGCCAGTGCCCAGATAAGTAGTATTAATAATTATTAATAAGGCATTTGATTTTTATTTTAAGGGATTTATTTTATCAAAAACAAATAGTAAAATACTTAAAAATAAAATTAAAAAAATTTTAGCTATAATGCCCTAAAAATCGCTAATTTAAGCGATATTGAAGCTAGGAAAAATAATGATAAACATACTTGAACTTGAAAGCTCTTTAGGATTTGGCGGGCAGGAGCACCGCACACAGCGTGTGATAAACGGACTAGATAAGAGCAAATTTAAGGTTTTTTATGGGCTAAACCCTGGCTCAAAAAGCCTTGAAAAGCAAATAGAGTGCGAATTTGTCGAGTTTAACCTTAAAAGGTCATTTAATATCTTTGAAATTTTAAAAATTTGCAAATTTGTAAAACAAAATAATATAAAAATCATCTCAACTCACTCAGGCAAAGACGGCACAATAGGCGCACTTGTGGGCAAAATTTGTGGAGTTAGCGTGGTTCGCACTAGGCATTTGCAGCTACCTATAAGCTCTCCCATACCTTACAACCTAAGCACCAAAGTGGTTGGCGTTTGCAACTCAGTTTGCACTGATCTTATCAAAAGAGGTGTGAAAAAAGAGAAGGTGCTAAAAATCTACACAGGCATCGACACGCAAAAATACACGCCAGAATTTAAGATAAATATGAAAAAAGAATTTGGCCTAAGTGATGATGTAGCGGGCGTTTGCATCGTTGCAGTGCTAAGAGCTGCTAAAAATCATAAGCTCTTAATCGATGCATTTAGCGAATTAAATTTAGAAAAATCAGCCCTTTTTATCGTGGGAGACGGTCCTCAAAATAAAAATTTACACGAGTATATAAAAGATAAGAAAAATATCTTCATGCTTGGCAACAGAACCGACGTGAGCGACTTTTTAGGCTCGCTTGATATCTGCGTGTTACCTTCAGATATGGAGGCTATCGGCGGAGCGTTACTTGAGGCATCTTCGTGCAAGCTAGCTACCATTGGGAGCAATGTGGGCGGTCTTGGTGAGGCAGTGAGTAATGGCAAAAGCGGATTTTTATTTGAAAATGGCAACAAAGAGGAGCTAAAAAAGGTGCTTGAAAGGCTCATTTTGGATGAAAATTTAAGAAAGCAGATGGGTGAATTTGGCAGAGAGTACGTCAAAGAGACATTTAGTATCGAAAAAATGATAGAAAACACACAAAATTTATATATGGAGCTTGTAAAATGAGCGTACCAGTTTTGATGTATCATCACGTGCTTGAAAAGAGCGGATTTATCGCTAGTAGCGTTGATGAGTTTAGATCGCACATGAAATTTCTAGCCGAAAATAGCTATAAAACGCTAAGTATAAATGAATTTATCGCATACAAAAAGGGTGAGCTTGAGGTGCCTAAAAAGAGTGTTTGCATAACATTTGACGATGGCTGGATGGATAACTACATCTATGCCTATCCTATCGTGAAAGAATTTGGACTAAAAGCAAATATATTTATAATAACTGGCTGGATAGAGGCAGCGCAAAAGGCCCATGAGTTGAGGCCTGCTAGCTTTTTAAACGTTGATCACAACGAGTGTAAGAGGCTTGCTCCAAGTAGGCCGCAAGATGTGATCTTAAATTTAGAGCAGATCGAGAAGATGAGTGATTGTTTTAGCTTTCATTCGCATACGCACGGGCATTTTGATGGATATTTTGGGCAGCTTAGCTTGGATGAGGAATTTGGTCTTTGCCGTGAGTTTATGAAGAAAAATTTTGGCTTTGAAGATGACACACTTTGCTGGCCAAGAGGCAAATATAATGACGAGTATCTAAATGCTGCTAAAAAGCATGGCTACAAGGCATTTTTCACGACAAAGCGCGGCATAAATAAGGCCGATGACAACCTTGAGGAGATAAAACGCATAGTGACAAAGCGCGATGAAAAATGGCTTAAAAAGACTATGTTTATCTATCAAAATGACTTTTTGGGATCTATTTATGCTTTTCTAAGGAGTTAGGACTAAGTGCTATTTAAAGCTTCTATTTCTAAAGTCTGAGTAAATTTTGCCTATAAATGGCGTTGAATAGATAAAAAGCTTCTTTTTGATCCTGAAAATGTAGTCGCTCTCACTCTTTGCGTTGTTTGAGATATCGATACGCCTTATCTTAAATTTATCATCCCCAGCGCAAAATCCGCCATCTATCACGCTAAAAGCAAAGCCGTAATACTCTTTAACTATCCTTTGCGAAAGCTCGTTAAAATGTCCTTTTGGAAAGCAAAAGCCAAATTCTTTTTTTTCTGGAAATAGCTCTTTTATCTTGGCAAGCGAGCTAGAAAACTCCTCTCTTAGCCTTGTCTCATCGTCGCTTCTGCAAGAAAAGTGGCTCGCTGTGTGGCTATCAAACTCAAATAGCCCACTCTCTTGCATCTGCCTGATCTCATCTAAATTTAAAAAATACTCTATATCTTTATCGTAGTCGATCTCTTTGTGTTTTTTAAACGAAAAATCGTAATCTTGCCTTTTAAAGTCCTTGATCTTATCTGTTATCAAAAAGCAAACGGCTGGGATATTTAGCTCTTTTAAGATAGGAAATGCAAATTTATAATTGTCAAAATATCCATCATCAAAAGTTAGCAAAATGCTCTTTTTGAAGGCTTTTGACCTGCCAGCCACGATATCTTTAAACTGTCCATAATTTATAAATTTATAGCCCTCATCAAGTGCCATAAGAAGCGCTTTTTTAAATAGCTCAGGCCTTATAGCAAAGTCGTTTTCATTGTTATTGCAGTGGTGCATCGTTAGCACGCAAACTGGGTGGTTCATTTTTGCTCCAGTAAATTTCTTATAGCCTCTTTTAGTGCCTTGTGGCTAAAGTTTTCATCCACAAATTTAAAGGCGTTTTGAGAGTAAATTTTGGCTTTTTCAGGCTCATTTATCAGTTCTAAAATGCACTCTTTTAGTGAAGCTTCATCTAAATTTCTAGCACAAAGCCCACGCTCTTTATCTTTAACCAGCACGTTCATCGGGGCATTATCATAGACCACGACTGGCACCCTTGAGCTCATCG
>JAHADO010000164.1 GCA_018375265.1 Campylobacter concisus
TTTGCATCTTTTATATCTTTTTCGCTTACATTAAATTTCTTTGATAAAGATGCGATAGTATCGCCTGTTTGAACTACGTAGTTGTGAGATTTGTTTTGAGTAGAAAAAGGGATTATTAGTTTTTGATTATAGCTTACTGCGTTTGTGCTAAGCTCGTTGTAGTCCTTGATCGCTCTGTGGCTAACGCCAGTTTTTTTAGAGATAGAAAGTAGCGTCTCACCCTTTTTAACTGTGTAGGCATAGAAGTTGTTTTTGCCATTAAATGGTTTGAAATTTTCAGAGAAAAGCTGCTTTTTATTTTCAGGGATATAAACGTAATAATCTTTTAAAGTTGGAGGTGTAAATACAAATTTTAAATGCGGGTTATTGCTTTTCATCTTTTTTGTGCTAAGACCGATGCTATCGCCTATCTGAGCTAAATTTGTACCGCCTGGCACTTTTACTTTCGTAAGTCTTAATCCCCCATTTATGTTTAGCAAAGATGACTCTTTAGATATCAAAAAGTCCGCATCTTTTGCTATATATGCCGCTCTTAAAATTTTAATGATGAAATTTCTAGTCTCAGCTGGAAGGTATTTTTTCTCAGCATCAAGAAGTGTTACAAGATCGTCTGTACCAGCTTTTTGTATAGCTTTTTTTAATGCACCATCGCCGCAGTTATATGCCATTGCTGCCAAGTACCATTTGCCAAATTGATTTTTAAGTGATCTTAGATAGTTTGTAGCTGCGACAGTTGATTCGACTGGATCTTTTCTCTCATCGGTGTATTGCCCTACTTTTAGGCCATGAATTTTTGCTGTTTGCTCCATAAACTGCCACATACCAGTAGCTTTAGCATTTGAAACAGTGTGATTTGAAAAGCCTGACTCTATCATCGCTAGATAGAAAAACGACTCAGGCACGCCTGATTTTTTGATCTGCTCTTTTATCATTGATATATACATATAGCCATTTTTCAAGGCATCTGTAAATGTTCTTACTTGTGAGTTTTGTATGCCTTGTCTCATCTTTGCATAGTGAGAAGTTTTCATAAAGCTAGCATCGATGTCTAGCTCTTTTAAAATTTTAACCTGAGTGTCGTAAGAGCTCTTCTCAGGCGCGTTTGCTAGTAGCAAGGTGCTACATGCAAATAATAAAAATATCTTAAGCATTGCTTTCATTTCTATCCTTTTTCGTGTCAAAGCTTAATGATGCTAGCATCTTAAGCAAGCACAATGCCCAAAATTTAGGCAAAGCACTTAAATAACCTTTTGGCATTATCTGAAGTCGTTTTACAAACTACTTCAAATTCAAGGTTTAAAATTTCAGCTATCTTTTTAGCAACAAATGTCGTAAACGCCGGCTCATTTCTCTTGCCACGATTTGGTTCTGGCGTGAGATAAGGGGCGTCAGTCTCTATCAATACCCTATCAAAAGGAATTTTTGGCAGAATTTCAACTAAATTCTTAGCGTTTTTAAATGTCAAAACGCCACCTATGCCAAAGTAAAAATTCCCAAATTTACAAAGCTCCAAAAGAAGTGGCGAGGCATTATAACAATGCAAAACCGCTCCAGCTTCAAGCTTTGGCGCATACTCTTTTAAGATGTTAAAAGAGTCCTCATTAGCCTCTCTGATGTGGAGGATAACGGGTTTTTTTAACTCAACTGCCAAATCTAGTTGAGCTAAAAAAACACGTTTTTGATCAGCTTTTTCTCTTATCTTTTCATCTTCATCTTTTGGCAAGCGGTAGTAGTCAAGCCCACATTCACCGATAGCCACGCACTTTTTGTCTTTAGCAAATTCTCTTAAAGTCTCTATATTAAAATTTTCTTTATCATATGGATGAACTCCAACGGCAAAGAAAATATCATTTTTTTCGTGCGCTATTTTAGCCGCTTTTGGTAAATCATTAATATCAGCTCCAGGGATAATAAAGCCTTTTAGCCCTAAATTTCTGGCTTCAGATAAAATTTGCTCTAGGTCAAAATCATAAACTTTACTATCCAAATGGCAATGCGTATCTATAATCATAAAGCTATTTCTACCCTATTTCTGCCATTTTCTTTTGCGACATAAAGCGCTGAGTCACAAGCTTCGAGCATATCATCTATCTCGCAGTGACCTTTTCCAAAAGATATGCCGATAGAGACGGTCACTCTTACGATCTTATCTTTTATGATTACCTCATTTTCAGCCACTTTTGCTCTTAAATTTACAAAAAATTTAATCGCCTCTTCTTTTGCTATCTTTTTAAGAACGACACAAAACTCCTCGCCACCAAACCTAGCGACCACATCTCTTCCCTTTGTGTTGTCAGTTAGTATCTTTGCGAGTGATTTTAGTATCTTGTCGCCACCATCATGTCCGTATGTGTCATTTATCTTTTTAAAATGATCTATATCAAGCATGGCAAATGCATAAGGCTCATCAAGCTCTTCAGCTGCTTGGACATACTCTTCTATATCTTGATAGAAAAATCTTCTATTGTAAGCGCCAGTTAAAAAGTCGCGGTTGGCAAAATTTGCTATCTTATTTATGTTTTCCATCGCCTCAATGGTGTTATTTACACGGCAAATGAGCTCTTCTTTAGAAAATGGCTTTGCTATAAAGTCGCTAGCTCCATTTTTTAAAAATATCGAAGCATCAGTCTTTTCGCTAGGCGAGGTCATGACGATCACGCCAAGGTGGTTTTTGTCTTTCTCTTTTCTCACCTCTTTTAAGACTTCTAAACCATCTTTAACAGGCATTCTATAGTCAGTTATGATTAAATTTATATCAGGATTATCAGCAAAATAGCTCATCGCCTCTTCCCCGTGAGCTGCTGCTAAAACCTTAAACTGAAGGCTAGTTAAGATCTTTTTTATCATATTTCTAAAAGGCAGTGAGTCCTCAACGACTAGAACTTTGTATTGTCTATTTTTGCTTAGTCTATTTATCATTTGAAAGATGTAGTTGATATCATCCATGTTGCCCTTATAGACGTAATCAACTATGTCTTTGTTTATAAAAAATTCTTTCGTCTTATCATCGATGCTACCAGTTAAAACAATAGCACAGAGTCCTTGAGCAAGGACATAATCAACGATCTCACCATTTGGTGCGTCAGGTAAATTTAGATCCAAGATAGTCATAAAATAATCTTTGCCGTGCTCGCTAATTAGCATCTGAGCTTCGGCAAAATCATACGCAACGTCGATAGCCATATCCTCAATGCTCTTTTCCATCTGCATGACGATTAGCTTCGCAAGTGCCTTATTATCATCAACTACTAGAATTCTTTCCATATTATTCCTGAGATTTTTTATTAAATTAGCTCGGATTTTAACAAATAAACCTAATCACAAAGCTTAAATTTAAAACTTAAATTTCAAGCTATTTTAAAAGTCCTTTGGCGAAATTTATCGCCTCTTCGCTGATATGCTCGCCACTTATCATACGTGCAAGCTCATTTACACGCTCCTCTTTGTCAAGCTCTCTTAC
Organism: Campylobacter concisus; assembly: GCA_018375265.1. Classification (GTDB taxonomy): domain Bacteria; phylum Campylobacterota; class Campylobacteria; order Campylobacterales; family Campylobacteraceae; genus Campylobacter_A; species Campylobacter_A concisus_AB. The sequence goes on from JAHADO010000164.1 coordinate 3,461, forward strand.
GACTGAGCTCTCGCCGTAACGCTCTACTAAAAAGTGCGAATTTGCCTTTGAGCTAAGCTGCGGCTGGTGCGAAATAGCAAAAATTTGATAGAAATTTGCAAGCTTAAGCAAGACATTTGCGATACTCATCGCCTCTTTTCCACTTAAATTTGCATCTATTTCATCTAAAATTATGACATCACCGCCAGTTTTTGTGATCTCGCTAGAAGCAGCTATAAATGCCAGCCTTAAGCGGTTTAGCTCGCCTGAACTTAAATTTTTAAGCGAGGTCTCATTTAAATTTAGACAAATTTCATCAACTCCCAAGATATCAAGCTTTTTAGCCTCGATCCTTAGCGTGATATCTGGCATATAAAGCTCTTTTAGGTATAAATTTATCATAGCCTCAAGCTCTTTTAAATTTATGCTCCTTGCCTTGCTTAAAGTGCTGGCTAGCTCATTTGCCTTTTTGCTTAAAATTTCAAATTTCTTCTCAAGCTCGCTCTTTTCAAAGCTTAAATTTTCATATCTGGCAAGCTCTTTTTCCTTT
>JAHADO010000165.1 GCA_018375265.1 Campylobacter concisus
AAACAACATCTTGCAAAGCATAGGCGAGAGGATTTCAGATATCGCAGCTAGCTCTCAAAGTAGTTCTGCCAAGGTGCAAAGCATCAAAAATGATCTTAAAAATGTAAATTTAAATGCAAATAGCATCGATCATGTAAAGAGCATGCTTATCGAGATCGCAGGTGCCTTGGAGATCGAGAGTAAGGAGCTTGGCCTTGAGATGAACAGCAAGCAAGCTACCATTTCTGAGCTTCAAAACAGGGTCACAAGCCTAGAAAAAGAGCTTGAAGCTGCTAAACTTGAGAGTAAAGAGGACTTTTTGACAAAAGTGGCTACAAAAAGAGCTTTGATGAGTGAAATTCAGCGTATCGAAGAGGCCTATAAACGTTACGGCACGGACTATTCGATCTGCTTTGTTGATATTGATTTCTTTAAAAAGATAAACGACACCTACGGACACGAAGCTGGCGACGTGATCCTTTCAGCCGTGGCTCAGGTGCTTAAGAAAAATGCTAGAAAAGTTGATTTTGTCGGTAGATATGGCGGCGAGGAATTTGTCATTTTGCTACCAAGTACTAGCCTAAAAGATGGAGTTAGATTTGGCGAGAAGCTAAGAAGCATGATCGAAAATTTCAAATTTATCTATAAAAACGAGCGCATCAAAGTTACTATTAGCTCTGGTGTGGCGACAAGAAGTGCAAATTTAAGTGATACGATGACGCTTGAGGGCGCTGACAAGATGCTCTATCTTTCAAAAGAGGGCGGCAGAAACCAAGTCATGCCAAAGATAATCGAGGAAAAATGAGTCTAGCGACATTTCTTGACGGCAAGCCACTTTACTATAAAGAGATCGACTATGGTAGGATCATAAGAGCTTATGATACGATCAAAGGCCATCTAAAGCCTTTTAAGATAATCCACAACATCGGCACAAAAGGCAAAGGTAGCACGGGCCGCTTTTAAGCGCAAATTTTAAGCCAAAATGGCGCAAAAGTAGGCCACTATACGAGCCCACATATATTTAAATTTAACGAGCGATTTTGGCTAAATGGCGAGGTTGCTAGCGATGAAATTTTAGAGGTAGCTCACGAGCGTTTGCAAGCTCTTTTGAGCGATGAGTACAAGATAAAAACAAGCTATTTTGAGTATATGACGCTGCTTTCTGCGGTTCTTTTTGAGGGTTGTGACTACTTTGTCTGCGAGGCTGGCATGGGTGGTGTGCTAGATGCTACAAATGTCTTTGAAAAAGAGCTAAGCATCTTTACTCCGATCGGCTTTGATCACACGGCGATACTGGGAAATAGCATAGAAGAAATTTCACGCACGAAATTTGAAGCCATGGGCAAAAGAGCTATTTTAAATGATGAGATGAACGAGATAAGTGTGGCTATCGCAAAAGAGATCGCGAGCGAAAAAGGCGCAACTCTAAGCTTTCCAAGAGAAATTTTGACCAAAGAGAATTTAAACGAGATCGCAAACTACGCAGATAAATTTAACCTACCAGAGTTTTTGCGCTCAAATTTAACTCTAGCCTACGCCGCGGCTAAAATTTTAGATAGCAGCATAGATATCAAAAAGCTTGGCGCTTTATCGCTTCGAGGCAGATGCGAAAAGATCGCTTCAAATTTATACGTGGATGTCGGTCATAACGAGCTTGGCGCTAAGGCTGTGGCTAAGAAATTTAGCCAAGAAGAGTTTAGTGACAAGAAGCTAACGCTAGTTTATAACTCATTTTTAGATAAAGATTTCAAGGCAGTTTTGGCAGCTCTAAAGCCAGTTATCGAGGATGTGCTACTTTATCACTACCACTGCGAGGGCAGGGAGCTTGGCGGAGAGCTTATAAACAAAGCGCTAAACGAGCTTGAAATTTCTCATAGAGAGTTTGAGTCAAGCGATATGAACGATATAAAAGAGGCGAAAAACGGCAAAATTTACCTAGCATTTGGCTCGTTTCACCTGGCCGAAGCCTTTTTAAAAGAGTACTATGCAAGCAAAGGTCTATGAGTATCTTTTAACACACGCCCCACAAATTCTCATCTGCGAAGATGACAAAGAAGCGGCACTCGGCGCTGATGCGGCCAGTTTGGCTGGCTTTAGCGCATTTAAACTACCTGATTTTAGAGCTAAAAAGGGCGATGATCTAAGAAGTTTTAACGAAGAGCTCTTTGAAATTTCATCCGTTCTTAGCAAATACTATAAATTTGATGGCAAAAAGATCATCATAAGCCCATTTAGCACGCTTTTAAACCCACTTCCAACGCAAAAAAACCTAGAGAGCTCAACGATCAAGCTAAAAGATAATCTAAATTTAAGCGAATTTGCCGACTTACTCATACGCTTTGGCTACGAGTGCGTCGATATCGTTGAGAGCGTTGGCGAGTTTAGCATACGAGGTGAAGTGATCGACATTTATGGCGTAAATATGGACGATCCTGTTAGAATTTTACTCTTTGGTGATGAGGTGGAGAGCATCAGAAACTACAACACCGCCACGCAAATTAGCAACAAAAATGAGCTAAGCGAAGCTGAGATCGTGCCGTTTATCGCAAATTTGAGCAAAGATGAGTTTGAAAAAGTGAGTCAAAAGATCGAGGATATGCAAAGTGACGCCCTGGTGAGTGATCTAAATTCACTTGGATTTTGGGCGATAGATAGCTTTAGCGACTACTTGAAAGAATTTGACTCAAAGCTTGTTAAAAAGATAGATTTTGAAATTTATGATGTGCCTGATGAGAAATTTAAGGGCATTGAAATTTTGCCTGAGCCAAAGGTCTATAAAGACCTAGAAATTACTTTAAATTTTGACTTTTTTGAACTAAATAAGAGCAAAAATATAACCGTTCTTTCAAGAAACGAGGGGCTTTTTAAGGGCTATGAGCTTGACGGCTTTGCCAACGTAAAGCTTGAAATTTCGCCCCTTGTAGTAAATTTAACCTCAAGCGATAAGATCGTAGTCTCACTAAATAAATTTGAGAAAAAAAGGCGAGTAAAACGCTCAAGCCTCGTGGTGGACGAGCTAAAAGTAAATGACTACGTTGTGCATGAAGAGTATGGTATAGGCCGTTTTTTGGGGCTTGAAAAGATCAAAGTTTTGGGTGCGACGAAAGAATTTGTGGTTATCGCCTACCAAAATGATGACAAGCTTCTTTTGCCAGTTGAGCATCTAAATTTGATAGACCGCTACATCGCGCAAAATGGCTCTATGGCGGTGCTTGATCGCTTGGGAAAGGCAAATTTTGCCAAGATAAAAGAGAAGGTTAGAGAAAAACTCTTTGCGATCGCCTCAAAGATCGTAGCGATGGCAGCAAAAAGGGAGTTAATCGCAGGCAAAATTTTACAAAAAGAGGACATCTCTTATCTAAATTTCGTCCAGGACGCTGGCTTTTCATACACGAGCGATCAGCAAAAGGCGGTAAATGATATAAAAGATGAGCTAAAAAGCGGCAAGGTGATGGATAGGCTGCTTAGCGGCGACGTGGGCTTTGGCAAGACCGAAGTTGCGATGAATGCCATATTTACCTGCATAAAATCAGGCTTTAGCGCGCTTTTCTTCGTGCCAACGACACTTCTTAGCTCGCAGCACTACAAGACACTAAGCCAAAGATTTAGCAAATTTGGCATAAAAGTCTTTAGGCTAGATCGCTTCTCAAGTGCCAAAGAAAAATCAAGCCTGCAAAAAGCGCTAAAAGAAAATGAGCCCATAGTTTGCGTGGGTACGCATGCGCTTCTTGGCGTAAAGGCTGAAAATTTAGGGCTTATCGTCGTTGATGAGGAGCATAAATTTGGCGTTAAGCAAAAAGAGCAGCTAAAAGAAATTTCTCAGCACTCGCACATCTTAAGTATGAGCGCCACGCCGATACCAAGAAGCCTAAATATGGCGCTTAGCAAGATAAAAACATATAGCATTTTAGCCACTCCGCCAAGTTCGAGGCTGGATGTGAGAACAAGCGTGAGAGAGTGGGACGAGAAGGTCGTCAAAGAAGCTATCATGCGTGAGCTAAGAC
>JAHADO010000166.1 GCA_018375265.1 Campylobacter concisus
TGCTTTGAAATATAAAATTTGCTAGAAATTTCTAGCAAATTTTAGTTTTTTTAAAAGTTATACTTTTTAACGATACCGCGAACGACTTTTTCGATAAAAAGTGCAGAGGCAACTTCGCAGTGCTCTCTTGTAGAGTGAGGTGAGTAGATGTTTGGTCCAATAGAACATGCACTAAGACCTGCTTTTTTCTCCAAAAGCACTCCACACTCAAGTCCAGCATGCACGGCTGTTATCCTTGCATTTGGCTTATAAATTTTTAGCTCTTCTAATATATCGTTTGCAAATTTATCATTTATAGGCTTCCAAGCTGGGTTTCTATCTTTTGAAATGACGTTAAAACCGACTGCTTTTGCAAGCTCAGAAATTTCAAATTCCATCCTATTTAGCCCGTCTTTACTCATTGACCTTGCGAAAATTATAGATAAGAAATGTAAAAAGAATACGCAATAAAGAAGCGGATAAGGTAGGATGGTGGCATTGAGTTTAATAAATTTGCGTTTGGCTACTGGAGCCACCATTTATAGATATTTTGGTAGCTAAGATAGATGCTCATTAAGATAAATGGAGCAAAACCCTATATAAATAGGTAGGATGAAATTTGTTTTGATAAAAGCCTAAATTTGTAGCCCTTATCAAAACGCTTAAATTTAAAGCCAAAATGGCTAAATTTTAACTCTCTTTTCTCTTGCTTTTTTGAACTTATTTTTAACTACATAAAATTTTGAAGCTGCAGCCGAGCATAGATCCTTGTAGGTAACTAAAATTTTTGACTCTTTTTTAGTGCAAATGACTGCAAAAACGCTCTCAAGGTCGATTCTCTCTTTTTGTGTTAAATTTTCCATCTATTTTCCTAGCAATTTTCTCATCTTATTGACAACAAATAATATTTCATCATCGTCAAGCTCACATAGCAGTTTGCAAACGGCAGCAGCAGCTTGTGGCTTTGAGTTACCAAGCCTCCAGTCCTGATATGTCCTCATCGGCACGCCAAGATCTTCTGCCATTTTTGCTTGTGAAATTTTCTTACCGATATTTTTTGCCTCAACTGCATTGTGAAGCAAATTAAATATATCACTTGTTTCAATCATTGAAGAATTATACGTTATTTATCATTAAATATACCTAAAATATTATATAAATAATGTAAAATAGTATATAAATATCAAAATTAAGTATTAAACATACTAAAAATTATTTATAATATACGCTAAAACGTATAAAAATCTTTTAAATTCTTGAATAAAATTAGAAATTTTGGGTTTTATGTTGAAGTTAAATTTTTTATTTTGCTTTAAATTTTATTTGCTTTTACGCAAAGCTTATAATATAGGCATTAGAAAAGTTTAGTTATATAGGCTAAATATATATAAATAAATTTTTTTAACTTATATACTTGACATTGATAAACTAAAGTTGTATAATCCGCTTAGCAATTAAAAAGAAAGAGTGCTAAAAGTGAGTAAAACAAATAAACGCGATTTGATACTAAATTCTATCATTGAAGCCTATTTACAGGACAATGCGCCTATTGGCTCAAATGAGCTTGGCTCTCGCATGAGCGTGGCGATACCGGCATCAACGATACGTGTTTATTTTAAAAAGCTTTCAGATGAGGGCGAGATTACAAAGCTTCACATCAGTGGCGGCAGGATCCCAACTATCGCTGCGATGAGAAGATATTGGAGTGAAATTTTTGGCGAAAACGACATAAATTTAGAGATAAATGACCCAAGAAGCTTAAAGATGCTCTGTGATGAGTTTGAGCTTTATTGTATGATTTTTGGCACGATCGATAAGGAGTTGCTAGAAATTTTAAATTTAAATGATAGATATCTGGTTTTAAATTTTAGTGGCGATGAGATTGTCGTCAAATTTGACGCTAGGATGTATAAATTTTTAAACAACCTTATCGGAGTTAGTTTAGACAAGCTTGAGCTTATCTGTTCTCAAGTTGGCTTAAGCGAACTAAAAAACAAGATAAGAGAGCTTAAAAGGACTAAAATTTACTTCCAAGAAAACGAAATTTTAGCCTTTGATATGTTTAAGGATAGACGCTTTAAGATGGTTTTTGACCCAAGTTTTAGCTTACAAATGGATGAAAAACTTACATTTTCTCCTATGTTTGACGAAAATTACATGGGGCTTAAATTTAAAGCAAACTACCTTGGTAGCGAGGCGCAGATGATCTGTGCTGGCAGTGTTTATACTGATTATGTGAAATTTATAAATCTAATAAAGGAGGCCGCGTGAGCGAAGAGGTAAAAGAGCAAAATCTACCTGAGGTTGAGCCTGTGCAAGAGGCAGCTAGCGATAGCGTAAATTTAGACGCACTTGGCGATATCTCAAAAGTGGAGAAGCTCGAAAAAGAGCTTGGCGAGATCACTGATAAATATTACAGAGCAAATGCTGAGTTTGAAAATATCAAAAAGCGTTATGAAAAAGAGAAAGCAGACGTTGCAAGCTATGCAAATGAGAAATTTGCAAGGGACTTGCTCCCAGTCATCGATGCGCTCGAGATCGCTGCAAATTTTGACCCAGAGGATGATGAATTTGCTAAAAAGATCAAAGAGGGCATCTTGATAACGATAAATCAGTTCAAGAAATGTTTTGAAAAGCATGGCGTGAGCGAGATCGCAACTGATGCCGAGTTTGATCCAAATGTGCATAATGCCGTTTTAAGGGTCGATAGCGAGGAGAAGCAAAGCGGTCAGATCGTGCAAGCTTTACAAAAAGGCTATATGATAAATGGTAGGGTTTTGCGCCCAGCTATGGTCAGTGTGGCAAACTAAATTTAAAAAATAAATCTAATAAAGGAAAAATATGTCAAAAGTTATAGGTATAGACTTAGGTACAACAAACTCTTGTGTGAGCGTTTTTGAGCGCGGTGAGAGCAAGGTTATCCCAAACAAAGAGGGCAAAAACACAACTCCATCTGTCGTTGCTTTTACAGACAAAGGTGAAATTCTAGTAGGTGACGTCGCAAAACGTCAAGCAGTTACAAACCCTGAAAAAACGATATATTCTATCAAACGTATCATGGGTTTGATGAGCAATGAAAAAAATGCTGAAGAGGCAAAGGCTCGCTTGCCATATCACGTTGTAGATAGAAATGGCGCTTGCGCAGTTGAGATCGCTGGCAAGGTCTATACTCCGCAAGAAATTTCAGCAAAAATTCTTATCAAACTAAAAGAAGACGCTGAAGCATATCTTGGCGAGAGCGTAACAGACGCGGTTATCACTGTGCCTGCGTACTTTAACGATAGCCAAAGAAAGGCTACAAAAGAGGCTGGAACGATCGCAGGACTAAACGTACTTCGTATCATCAATGAGCCAACAGCTGCGGCACTTGCTTATGGTCTTGATAAAAAAGAGGCTGAGAAAATTTTAGTTTATGACCTAGGTGGTGGTACATTTGACGTTACAGTGCTAGAAACTGGCGATAACATCGTTGAAGTTTTGGCAACTGGCGGTAACGCATTCTTAGGCGGTGATGACTTTGATAACAAGATCATCGACTGGCTAGTAAGTGAGTTTAAAAACGAAACTGGTATCGATCTAAAAGGCGATATCATGGCGCTTCAACGCTTGAAAGAAGCAGCTGAAAATGCTAAAAAAGAGCTAAGCTCAGCTCAAGAGACTGAGATAAATTTACCATTTATCACAGCTGATGCGACTGGTCCAAAACACCTTGTCAAAAAGCTAACTCGCGCTAAATTTGAAGGTATGATCGACTCACTTGTGGGCGAGACTATCACTAAGATAAATGAAGTCATCAAAGATGCAGGCCTAAGCAAGGGCGACATCAAAGAGGTCGTAATGGTCGGTGGTTCAACTCGTGTGCCACTTGTTCAAGAAGAGGTTAAAAAAGCATTTGGCAAAGAGCTAAATAAGAGCGTAAATCCAGATGAAGTCGTAGCTATCGGTGCTGCAATCCAAGGTGCGGTTATAAAAGGTGATGTTAAAGACGTGCTACTTCTTGACGT
>JAHADO010000167.1 GCA_018375265.1 Campylobacter concisus
ATATCCCATAGCTTTTGCAAAAGTTTCTATAAATGATCCGCATCCTGAAGAGCAAGCCTCATTTAAAATAATGCTTTTAATTGATCGATTTTCTATTTCAAAACATTTTATATCTTGTCCACCAATATCAAGTATAAAATCTACATCCGGATTAAATCTACTTGCTGCTATATAGTGAGCTTTAGAGATGATAGCTTCAGTGATGATGAACATATTTGCAACGCAGTGCTCCATTGAGCAAGCAACGAATGCACCGATCATCCACATAATGGCAAAGAATTTACCAGATAGGTTGCTCTCGCTTGTCGCAGTCCAAATAGACATACAAACAAAGACGTTACAAAAGATACCACGAAGAAATAGCTCATGAAATGGTGCTGTGATCTTGCCAATAGCTGCTGGCACGAAGTGTTGCAAGATGTAGCCGTCATACTTTAGTGGCAAACCAGAGTAGTAATACATATAAGCGATCAATGCACCGCCAACGAAGTTAAATATCCAAACAATTACCCAGTAGCTTATGGTTTTACCAAGTGGCAATTTGCCCTCATACGCACTAACACCACTTAAAACAGAGCTAGTAAATAGGTGACCGCCATAAAATACAACCATCATGAGGCCGCAGCTAAATGTGATACCACCGATGAAGTTTGAAAGACCGATAGACTGTTTTTCAGCCATACCAACTGTTGAGTGAGCCCAGAAAATATCACCCATAGCAATAGCAGCTCCAGCCATGATAGCAAGAAATATAATGCTTACAAGTGGTGTATGAGCTTTATGCTCCATAGAACTTGAGACCGCTTGAGCGGTTTCTGCCGGATTTAACATCACGTCTCCTTTTTATTTAACCTTCTTTGATCTATAAGAAATAAAAGCAAAGAAGCAGTGCCAAAGATAGAGATTTTAGCGTCAAAATTTAATGTTTAAAGCTTATTTTTACACTAAATTTCAAATCCAAAACGATCAAATTTATCTTTAGCAAACCCCAGACTAAATTTAGCACTTGCTAAATTTAACCAACTAAATTTTTATCAATCTCTACAATTCTTAAAAAGGCTTTTCTCGCACTTTTTTTAGCCTGCTCGCTTAGCCCCTCCTCAAAATCAAGGACATTTTCAAGCAAGACACTAATGCCAAGGAAAAGCGTCTTTGGACAAATTTTACGCAAATAGCTTAAAAGCACCGGCGTTGGTAGGTTGTGGGTTGAGTAGATGTAGTCTCTATCGTCACTTAGATCAAAAAACTCTATCTTATCCTCATCAAAGCCGCTCATCGCATCGACTACTATCAAAATGTCAGGCGCAAATTCTCTAATAGCTGAAAATTCATTCTCAGGCACATCTTGCCCAAAAAAGACCTTCCACTCTTTTAGCTCAGTTTCTACGATGCGGCCGACTTCGTTACCCACGTCATCGTCGCCACGCATAGGATTACCGATGCAAAGGATGGCCTTTTTCATCAAAAGTCCTTCCTAAGCACGATATAACCCTCTTTTAAATTTGCCAAAATTTCTTTAAGCTTACACTCACAAAGCTGCGGCAAGAGTCTAGCGATATGCTCAGCAAAAATTTCAACTTCAAAATACTTGCTTAAATTTCCGATCTTAAATTTCACATATTCGCCTGAGTTTTTGATCATCTCGTCAAATTCCTCATCGCTTAGCTCTAAGATCTTCTCGCTAAAATCAATCGTACCAACACCATGTCCCACGCAAGTGGAGAAAATTTTTATCTCCTTTAGCTCGCGTGGAAGCTTCTCGTTGTCGTCCATATGCCTTTTTGTAAGCTTATAAACTTGTATCATCTTTTACTCCAAACCTCACTATCAACATCAATCGCAAAATTTTTACCAGCTTTTGCATATTTTAGATAGACATCGTTGTGTAAAAGTGCCATACACTCAGCATATCTAGGATCATCTTCTTTTTTGATAGCTGCTATAACCGCTTCACGTGCAAGCTCTGGGTTGTGGATATCACTTGAGGCTTTGATAGCGTCCATATATTTTTCAAATAGTGTTCTACCAAAGATATAACTCATAAGCCTTTTACTTTCAGCTTGTAAGTCGCGTTCAAACAAGATATCGCCCATTACTGACTTCTCAACTGGTGGAGGCGTAGTGCTGTCATTTTCATAGCTTTTTTTGTGCAATTTTTGATCGATGATGCCAAGAGCCATACCAAGACCATAGATAACGCTTGCTGGGTGTGGAGGGCATCCTGGGATATAGACATCAACTGGGATTATCTTATCTATACCACCCCAAACGCTGTAAGCGTCGTGGAAAATTCCACCAGTACTTCCACAAGCGCCAAAAGCAACTACGATCTTAGGATCTGGAGCTGCCTCGTAAGCACGAAGAAGTGGGTAGTACATCTGTCTTGTGACTGGTCCTGAGCAAAGCAAGATATCAGCGTGTCTTGGGTTTGCTACAAGCTTAAAGCCAAAGCGCTCTGGATCCCACATCGGAGTGATAGCAGCGAAAATTTCGATCTCGCAACCGTTGCAGCTTCCGCAGTCGATCCTATAAACGCTAAAGCTTCTTTTGATATTTTTTAAATGCTCTAGCTTTGCAGTTAGGTCATTTGCTGTTTTTATGTCCTCTGGGACTTGATATAGACTCATTTTATAGCCTCCTCAACGCCTTTTGTTAGCCTCTCAGCAGATTGGTTTTTCTTGCACTCTGGGCAGATAAAAAGGTACTCTTTTGCCTCTTCAAGTCTGCCTGGGAGTAAATTTGCTGTGCCAAGCTTTTCAAGAGTGAAATTTATAAGCCTTTTTGGCGTAAATGGCTTGCCGCAGCATTTGCAAGTTTGCATCTCAAGCTCGCCTCTTTGTATAAGAGCGCTCTTGTCAAATTTAACCGCAAGCTCAAAGCTATCGCTAAGTCTTACAGCTCCAGTTGGGCAAACCTCATCGCAGCGTCCGCAGAATATGCAGCGACCACAGTCAAACTGCCAAACAAGTCTTGTTTGCTCATCGTTCATCTTAAGCTCTATTGCGTTACTAGGACAAGCGATACCGCAAGCTGCACAACCTATACAAAGATCGTATGTATAGTCTGGCTGACCGCGGAAATTCTCAGGCACAATATATGGCTCAAATGGATAGGCGTATGTCGCCTTTCCATATTTTTCTGTGATGTCAAATAACTTCATCATCTTAAATCCTTCTTACTAACCCCGCCATCTTGACAGAATTTTTTAAGGTCTTTTTCTGTTAAAATTTTACTTTTTTTAGTCCTTACATCAACCAAAGTAACACGCTCGGTGCATGAGTAGCAAGGGTCAAGTGAGCAAACGATAAGCGCAGCGTCACTTATGTTGTTTCCTCTAAATTGATACCTTAGGCTTGGCCAGTTGTTATATGTCGCAGCCCTACATCTCCAGCGATATACTTTTTGAGCGCTACCTTGCATGATCCAGTGAACGTTCTCTCCACGTGGTGCTTCATCGTGACCAAGTGCGAAATTCTCAGGCTTGATCATAGTCACAGGATCGATCATGATCGGAGTTTGAGGCATCATCTCAAAGCATTGACGGATGATGTGGATAGAGCTTTTTAGCTCTTTATATCTAACCATCTCACGAGCAAAAACGTCGCAACCATGCTCAACTGCTACTTCAAATTCTATCTGTTTGAAGAAGTCGTATGGGTGGTCGTAGCGGTTATCGCGTTTAAAGCCAGAGCCTCTCATGTTTGGACCAACTGGGCTAAAGTCACGTGCTATTTGACGGTCTAGGATACCTACACCTTTCCAGCGTCCGATTTGGCGTTTATCTTCCAAAACTGCATCCCAAATTTCTGAAATTTGAATGTCAAGTTTGTTGATGATCTCTAAACCTTTTTTGATCTCATGGTTTGTCATATCACGTCTTAAGCCACCCATAACGACGTTGCCGTATGTTTTACGTCCGCCAGTTACAAGTTGAGCTAGCTCCATAGAGTACTCACGAACCCTAAAGATATGCA
>JAHADO010000168.1 GCA_018375265.1 Campylobacter concisus
CGCTTTAGTATACCTAGTTCTGCTTGCAGTAATGGGCTAAGCAAAGATTTGCTACTCCTTTTCCTCATTGCTCTTTTATATCCAAAGTAGCTTTCATAAATCCATATCTTGCCTGAAAACTTAGATATCTTTTCATGCTCTTTATACATAAGAATTTTTAAGTTTCTATAGATCTTACATAGGGTTGCTTTTGAATTTTTAGCTAAATTTGTTATCTTTGATGCTTCTATATCTTCTATGCAGTATTTTAAAATTTCTCAAAAATTAGCTTCAGAAATTCTTGAATAGACTATATGCTTATTTTTTAATTTCGTTATACTCATTACTTTTTAAGAACATAGTAGTTCTCATCCTAACTTACTGGTCCTTATTTTCTTTGTTTTAGAAATTCTAGTATAAAGTAGGGTAAAATTTTATACAAAATATAATATTATTATCTTATTTTAATAAGAAAATATAGACATATTGGCGTAATTTTTGAGATTTTTCTATTTAGCAGCAAAATTATGCGACTTATAAAAATTACATAATTCCTTAAAAGCATAAAGAGGACTTAGCGCTGTGAAAATGTTTATGCCGAGTTACAGACTCAAATAAACCACTTTGTTTGATTGACTCCGTCTAAATTTTAGCCACTTCTTCGGTTCGATTTATATCGCTCATAGTTTGTTTTTGTTGTTCTATTCGCCTCATCTCTTTTTTGACCATATCCCCAGTAGCGTCTGCATAGATCATTGTTGTCTGTATCTTTTTGTGCCTAAGAGCCTTTTGGATAACGCCTAAATTTGTATTTTTCTCAACCATATTCATAGCAAACGAGTGCCTTAAAATATGGCAACCCCTTTTATTTACTATGCCACATTTTCTATATATTCGCTCCAGTAAAGTATATACGCATTGCCTAGAAATAGGCTTATCGCCGTTTTTATTTGTAAAGATATAGCTTTCAGGTGGATATATGCTAGATAGCCTCTCAAAATCATCTTCTATATGGCTTTTTGGTATATACGCTGTTTGATACTCTCCGCCTTTGGCTAGTATATTTATATCGTAAAACTCTCCGTCATCACTCTCTTGAAAGTCACAAAATTTTAAATTTAATGCCTCGCTTATTCTTAGCCCACTTTTTAGCATTAGTTTTATAAGCAATGAATTTCTATAATTTTTAATGTATCTATGCTCAGGTTTTTTAACCAGCTTATTTTCTATATAGTCTAAAATTTTATCTCTCTCGCCCTCTTTCATAAAATTTTCAAATTTATTTACTTTTTTCTTGGCAATTTTATAATTGTCTAATATTTTCTCTAAATCTATAAGCTTATCGTTATTATTGGTAATATACTTAAAGAAAATCTTTAAAATAGTTAAATAACTAATCTTTGTTGAGCTTGATATACTTTTAGTCCTAGTAAAACTCTTTTTATGTTGTTTTTTTCTATATAAGTCATCTAACCATATAAAATAATCAGTTATATGCTTTTGACTTAGATTATTAAAGCTAATCACGTCATTATTTTCATAGCAAAACTCTACAAAGCCATCAAGGCAATTTTTATATGTGTTAATTGTGTTAATACTCTTGTCTGCTATCTTATTATAAGAAATAAAACTATCTTTATAATTTGTCATCTCGTCTGCAAAGTCTAATTTCTCATTATTTTTCATAAAATTCTCCTTTTATTTTACATAATATGACATTATGTAAAATATTTTTTACAATTTAACACAAGGGCTAATTTTTTAAACGCTTTTATTTTTCATAATTATTATGTAAATATATTTAGAAATTATATCATAATAGATTGTATTGTCAAGTAATAAATATATCTTTTTATTTAAATTAATAAAAGAGAAAATATTGTAACTTTTGTATTGATTTTTTTATTATTATTAGCTATATTATTATAAATTTAGTTTTAAACTTTTAAAAGGCAGTTTGGCTATGCAAAAAGTATTATCTCTTGAAATTTTACTATATGAAAAGAGAAATAATATAAAAAATGGCTTTTATCATTTAAATCAAATAGCTTTTGCATATAACTCTATTTTATATTGAGTTACAAAAAATAAACTAGGTTTTTGGATTAATTTGAATAAAATGTATTCTGTGCTTGAAAAAGTTATGTCAGGATTTGGGACAAAAATAGATAGCTATGTTTAAAAATTTCCCAGAAAAAAGTTCAAAAAGTATGGGTTATATTGAGCTAGAGGGCATTAAGAAATAAAATCAGAAAGGAAAAAGACAATGGCATTAAAAAAGATAGAGCTTCCAGATGAGCTTTTGGCAAAGCTAGGTGCGACAAAAAGTCCAAAAGAGTTGGGCGAGATAGTAGAGAGTTATGTAGTAGCAGGGATGGAGTGTGTTAGATTTCCAAAGGATAATATAATGCTTTATAATGTTATTTTAGATCTCGCAACAAGGCTTGGCAAAGAGCAAGAAATAAACACTATGGTTAAAGAAGCTCTCAAAGAGATAAATCAGAAAATTTTGAGTGAGCTATAAAATTAGTTAAAAATATTGACTAATATAGTATTCTTAATATAAAAAAATAATTTTATTTAAATTTACAATTATTTGAATATTAAAAAATAAAAAACAATATTTTTTAATAATTTACTAGTTTTTATAATAATTAAACATATTATTAAATAAAAATCAAAGATATTTAATGGAAAAAACATATATTTTAAAAAACAAAGACGTCGATGTTTTAGAATTTAATGTTTGTTTTGAAAAAGAGATATTTAGGGGTTTTAAAAAGGAGATCGCCTATCTAATTGATGCTAAAATTTTACACCAGGATATGGTGCCATATGAAATAAAAAAGAGCTCGCAAAACATTGAAGAATCGCTAGAGGACTGGATCAGAAATAGAAAAATCCCAAAAAATAGAGAATATGCTAGTGAGGTTCTAGCCAGTAGTGGTATAAAAAGAGAAGATAATTTTATGGCCTATATCAATATATCCTTTGGACTTTCTCTTAATGATTGCTATTGGGTGGTATCAAACGAGCAAGACTACAAATGGTCTGATTATAATTTATATAGCAACTCTTTTAATGAAACACTTGCATTAGTTGCCTTTACTGGCATATCAACAAGACTAAAAGAGCTATCTGTTTCTCCAGAATTAACAACAAATGGCATGCTAAAGAAATGTTGGCATAAAAATGAAAGTAGTGGTAAGATTGAACTATATAAAGGCAGCAATACAAAAAGCACAGAAGGCGGATATGAAGCATATTGTGAATATTATATGGCTCAAATCGCAAAAGCGCTAAATTTAAATGCAATAGACTATGATATAGTCGCTTTTAAAAAAGAAATTGTAAGTTCTTGTGGGCTTTTTACCAGTGAAGAGTATGGCTATTTACCAATTTACTACTGCTTAGACAAGAGTGATATAAAGTCAGACAAACTAAATTTGATGAAAAAAATAGGAGAAATTTATGGCAAAGAAGCATTTGAGGATTTAATGCTTTTTGATGCCTTGATACTAAATACAGATAGACATTTAGGTAATTTTGGCATGTTAATAGATAATGAAAGCCAAAAGCTAATTAAGGCAGCACCGATCTTTGATAATGGTCTATCCTTTTTAAACTTTATAGTTCAGGAAAAATTAAAAAATATAAATAACTTGATGGAGGATAAAATAAGCTGGTTTGAGTTAAATTTCGATGATCAGGCCAAGATGTTTGCTATGCCAAGACACATAGGACGACTTGAAAAGTTATCTAACTTTAAGTTTGAGCGGCATGAATTTTATAACCTAGATGAAGACATCTTGCGAGAAGCAGAAAATTTTATATCAAAGAGAAGCCAAGTGATATTAAATATTGCTCTTGATGCACAAAACAAGCTTTGTTAGTTTCAAAAATCATAAAAATAAAAATATTTATTATCATTTCAAAAAACACGAACAGCTTCTAGCATTGATGTTAGAAAAAAATAAGTATC
>JAHADO010000169.1 GCA_018375265.1 Campylobacter concisus
TGCTACTTCTTGACGTCACTCCACTTAGCCTTGGTATCGAGACACTTGGCGGCGTGATGACTAAGATCATCGAAAAAGGCACAACTATACCAACTAAGAAAAGTCAAGTCTTCTCAACTGCTGAAGATAACCAAAGTGCCGTTACTATCATGGTTTTACAAGGTGAGCGTGAGTTTGCAAGGGATAATAAATCACTTGGTAACTTCAACCTCGAAGGTATCCCAGCAGCTCCAAGAGGCGTGCCTCAAATCGAAGTTGAATTTGACATCGACGCAAACGGAATTTTAACCGTTTCAGCAAAAGATAAAGCGACCGGCAAAGCCCAAAACATCACTATCTCAGGATCAAGTGGTCTTAGCGAAGATGAGATAAATAGCATGGTAAAAGATGCTGAGCTTCACAAAGAAGAGGATAAAAAGCGCAAAGACGCAGTAGAAGCTAGAAACCAAGCAGACGCACTAGTTCATCAAACTGAAAAGAGCATGAGCGAGCTAGGCGAAAAAGTCCCAGCTGATGATAGAAGCAACATCGAAGCTGCGCTAAATGATCTAAAAGAGGTCTTAAAAGATGAAAACTCTTCAAAAGAGCAAATCGATGCAAAGGTAGAAGCTCTAAGCAAAGCTAGCCACAAACTAGCAGAAGCTATGTATAAAAAAGATGAAAACGCTGGCGCAAACGGCGGAAATAACAAAAAAGACGACGACGTTATAGACGCTGAAGTCGAGTAAAACTCCTAGAGCAGGGCGCTTGCCTTGCTCTTTTAACTTATAAATTTAAACATCTAAAAATTCTTAACACACGCTTGCTACATCATATTGTAAGATGAAAAGTATAAATTTCTAAAATGCAAAAATTTAGCCACGCCTCAAAATCAAGACCTTTTAACGATCTCCACCCATCTATCAAGCTCTTGTTGCTCGGCTTTTAGCGTGCTACTTTCGCCGTGTCCTGGGTAAAGTGCGAAGTCGCCTTTTAGATTTTTGCATTTTTCTAAACTTTTTAGCATCTCGTTTTTGTCTGAAAATGGAAAGTCCCAGCGCCCGATGCTACCTTTAAATAAAAAATCCCCACTAAAGATCGCGTCTTCTATCTCTATCATCGAGCAACCTGGTGTATGTCCTGGGAAATGGTGAAATTTAAAAGAAAAGTCACCCACCGCAAAGCTCTCATCGCCATCAACTAAAATGTCTGGCACAAAGGTATTTTTCATATAGCCAAAAATGTCACTCTCACACATAAAAGCATCAAATTTATTGATATAAACTGGGATTTTTAGCTCATTTTTTAGCTCGCTCACGTCGTAAATATGATCAAAATGTCCATGAGTGCAAAGTATCGCCTTTAAATTTTGTGCATTTTGCAAAACCCACTCTTTTGCGCCGTCGCCTGGATCTATCACCAAACTTGAGCCATTTTTGGTAACGATGTAGCAATTTGTCCCAAAATCGCCAAAATTTTTATGCATTACTCTCATTTTTTACCTTAAATTTATTATTTCTTAAATATTTGCATCTTTTTACTTAAACTTAAAGAAAAATTTTAAATTTAATTAGTATAATTTTTGCAAAAGGAAGCAAATTTAGGCAAAGGGACAATGAAGGGGTATCAAAAAATAGAAGAAACCTTAGTTTTTAGCTTAAAAGATAAAACTAAAGGTAAAAAACTACTATTAGGCGTAAGTGGCGGTATTGATTCTGCTGTGGTTGCGACACTTTGTGCGAGAGCAAAGCCAGATGAAACTCATGCACTCATCATGCCAACAGCATCATCAAACAGACAAAATATGGACGATGCCTTAAATTTATGCGAAAAGCTAAACATAAAATATAAGGTTTTATCTATAGAGGGCATTTTAAATGCTTTTTACGAAACGATAGATGCAAATTTAAGCAATTTAAGAAAAGGGAATTTAGCAGCTAGAGTTAGAATGAGCTTGCTTTATGATTATTCATCTAGTATAAACGCTCTAGTCATCGGCACAAGCAACAAAAGTGAGCTTATGCTTGGCTATGGCACGATATTTGGGGATTTGGCGTGCGCGATAAATCCTATCGGAGAGCTTTATAAGAGTGAAATTTTTGAATTTGCAAAACATCTTGGTGTTGATGAAAATTTTATCAAAAAAGCGCCTTCTGCTGATCTTTGGGATGGGCAAAGTGACGAGGGCGACATAGGTTACAGCTACGCTTTTATCGATGAAATTTTACAAAATTTAGAAAATAACAAGGAGCAAGCCATCAAAAAGTTTGGATCAAAAGCGGTCTTGGATATAGAAAATAGAGTTGTTTCAAACAGGTTTAAACGACAAATGCCGTTGATAGTGAAAATTTAAAGGATTAAAGATGAGAGAAATTCCGTTTTACAAACCAACTATCACTGAGCGCGAGAGTGAGCTTATCGAAGAGGCTTTGCATTCTGAAAATACCACCGATACGGTTGCTAAATTTGAAGAAAAGCTAAAAGAGTACTTTGGTGCTAAATTTGTTATCACGACAAACAACATCGCAGCAGCGCACCATCTAGCACTAAGCGCGATGGACACAAAGCGTGGCGATAAGGTCATCTGCTCTGTAAATGCCTTCCCTAGCGTGGCTCAAGCAGTTAGACATTTTGATGCTGAGCCTATCTTTGTCGATATTGATGAAGAGGACTTTAACATCAGTCCAGAAGCCCTTGAAAAGGTGCTAAAAGAGCAAAATCACAAAAAACTAAAGTGTGCTTTCATCTCACACATCGCTGGACAAAGTGCTAGGCTTGATGAGATAAAGGCTATCTGCGAAAAATACGGCATCGTCGTTTTAGATGATGCAAACCGAGGCATAGGACTAACTTATAATGGCAAAAAAGTCGGTTCAGACTCGTTTTTGTCATGCTTTCAGACAAACTCTCGCGTGCAAAATCCTATCTCAACAGTTGGATTTTTCACGACAAATGACGAAGAGGTCTATAAAAAAGCAAAACTACTTCGTAACTATGCCCTTGTAAATGGTATAGATAAATTTGGTAGTTTAAGCTACATCTACGACGTTGTTGATATCGGTTTAAAATACGATATAAACTCGATAAATGCGGCATTTTCTATCGCTCAGCTTGAAAAGACAGATGAGCTTATAAAACGTAGAAAAAAGATCGCTGAAATTTACGATAAAGAGCTTAAAGAGTGTCACAACATCACAACTCCAGTCAAAAAACGCGAGCACATCTACACTCAGTACATCATCAAGATAAATAAGAACCGTGACAGCTTTGCTAGAGAGCTTTTGGAGCGTGGAATTCACACTTCGCTGCACTACATACCGATACATTTGCTAAGCTATTATAAAAATAAATATTCGCTTAAAGTAAATGACTTCCCAAATGCTCTAAAAGTGTATCAACAAGTCTTGTCGCTACCTATATATCATAGTTTGAGCGACGAAGAGGTGCAATACATCTGCAACACGGTAAAAGAAATTTCTAAATCTCGTGTTTAAGAAATTTAACATCCTTTTGCACGCCTGGGCGAATGACTACTTCTTTCGCCCAAATTTCTTTCAAATTTTACTAGCTTTTTTACTTCTGCCGTTAAGTCTTATTTACGCTCTAGTCGTTATTTGTAAGAAATTTAGCGCGCAAAAAAAAGATCTAGGCATAAAGATAATAAGCGTTGGAAACTTAACCCTTGGAGGAAGCGGCAAGACCCCACTTTGCGTCGCTATCGCTAAGAAATTCGAAGGCGCTTTTATCATTCTTAGAGGCTATAAAAGAAAGAGCAAGGGCATGCAAGTTGTCGCTAGGGATGGCGAAATTTTACTTGATGTGGCAGCAAGTGGCGATGAGGCGATGATATACGCTACAAGCCTCAAAAACGCAAATGTGATCGTTAGTGAAGATAGAAAAGTAGCCATAGACTACGCCAAAACTCACGGCGCGAAGTATATCTTGCTGGATGATGGATTTTCTAAATTTGATATA
>JAHADO010000170.1 GCA_018375265.1 Campylobacter concisus
AAGAAAAAAGCACTTTTTCAAAACGCCCAAGAGCTTGAAGACATCATTAAAGAGCAGGTTATAAGCCGCTATCTTAACTCACGAGATGAAGTTATAGCCTACCTAAGAGAAAACGGCGTAGAAGTGCCAAAGATAAGCAAAGAATACATCAGCATTAAACTACCTGAAGCAAAAAAAACTACAAGATTAAAAGGAGCAATTTTTAATGAGCGATTTACAGACTTTGAAAGCCTTGCGGCAGAACTTGGACGAGTGGAAGCAAGAGTTAGGGAGTATCAAAGAGAGCGTATCGCAAACCGCGTCCCAAGGCTTAGAGAACTTTATGCAAAACTTGAACGATTATGTGATGCCAAAGCTCGAGAAAACAACAAGCGATTTGAGCGAAGCAGCAAAAGAAATAACGGACGAATTGAACGAAGCAACGAAAGAGATCAGGAACGCGAAAAAGGAGCTATTACAAACAATAATGACCGAAGTCAGGTTCGATATGAACTTGCAGAAACAAATCAAAACGACCTACAAGGACGAGCAGAGGGCGCGCCTATACAAAGCCCTGAGCCAAACACTGGAGTATATGAACAAGGAACAAGCCTTGATAATAGTAGTCGCAGTCGTATTTTTGGCGGCGGGCTATATCCTTTGCAAGATAATATCATAAGGGGCAGCGATGAACGAGAAAGAATTTTACGAGAACTTATCAAATCAACTATTGAGCGAAATAGAGAAAGAGCGAGAAGGTCAAGCGAAGCTATTGAGCGAGCTAAACAACAATTTGAAGATGCTATTAGAAGCACAAGAGCAAGAGAGAAACGCCATATTGAGCAGAATGCAGAGTTTAGAATTTGGCTTAGCGGAGCTATCGAGAGCTTTAGAGAGTGGAGCAGAGAGCGGACAAGAAGACATCTTGCAGGACTTCGCGAACTTACTCAATCAATTTGTGGGGCAATTTCAAGCACAATTCAAACCGCTATACAATCGCTTGGGAATACAGCTGCCAGAATTGAAGCAAATAACGATCGAGAGCAAGAGAAAAGACAACAGCAGCAGAGCCAGAACGTTTATGAGCAGCCTAAAGCCGAGATAGAGGAACACCACAACACAAGACGAATGCGAATGTAAGCACAAATTCGATATAATTTTGATAGAGGTTAAAGCCAAAGGGTCGCAACCTCTGGCTTTAAATTTCACCTCTGAAAGGAGGTGGTTAATTTGAACCGCCTAATGTTCTTAATTGTAATTATAGCACTTTGTTTGCTAGTTACAAAGGCTTCTTAAGCCTAGCCCCCTAGTGGGGCTTTAAGAGCATTGACAGCCCTTTGGTTTCTTTCTATACTAAACAAAACAGCCCCTTATCATCTCCCCAATAATTGCTAGAGCTTTGCGGAGCGTAGCGACTATGCAAAGCGTAAAAGCTCGCGGACGAAAATTGCGCTAGCAATTTGAGCGCTGCTGAAGCGTCCGAATTTTTCTCTCACGCGCGAGCGCGTACGCACGTATGTGCGCGCGAAATTTGATTTAAAAAGAATTTGAAGAATTTGTAGGCGAATTTTACCCCCTAAAAATGGGCTTTGTGAGGCAATAATTGTGCTATGAATACTTGTAATTGTGCTATGAATACTACCCAAATTGTGCTATGAATACTTGTAATTGTGCTATGAATACTACCCAAATTGTGCTATGAATACTTGTAATTGTGCTATATTATTTAATAAGGCATTTTTAAGAGTAAAAAAGGCACAATTCTAAAAATAGCCCCTAAAATAGAGGAAGTAAAAAAGGTGTAATTATGAAAAACCGCAATATTGTAGTGCATAGTGACAAGATCACAAAAGGCAGAAGCAAACTAAACCTACAAGAGATGAAAGCTTTTTTAGCCACGATTACGACCATAGACGCAAAAAACGACGCAGAATTTAAAGAAGTTACACTCACAAGACAAGAATTTTGCAGTGATACAAATCTATACAACGATTACCGCAATGTAAAATCTATTTGCCAAAAACTTTTAAAGCAGGTTTATGAAATAGAGCATATAGAGGACGGCAAACGAATATATCAAGGTTTTACAATATACCAACGTTTTATTTATGACGAAAAAAAACAAGAAATAAGATTTAAATTTAATGACGATATGCGCCCTTATTTGCTAGAGCTTACTCAAAAATTTACAAAGTATCAGATCAAAAATATCATCAATATGACGTCCAAATACTCGATAAGGACGTATCAGCTTTTAAAAGATTTTCGAGATATAAAAAGGCATATAGAATTTGAGCTAGAGGATTTTTGCGATAAACTCGAAGTGCCAAAGAGTAAAAGATTGTGGGCTTTGCTGAATAGAGATATCCTACAAACCGCCATAAAAGAGATAAACGAATTAACCGACATTAGAATTCTAGGCATATTTCCAGAGCGTAAAAGAGGCAAAAAGGTGCTTTCTTTTAGCATTAAATTTTGCTATGAATACGAATACGAGGATATGAAAAGGATCGAGCATATAGGCTTAATAGCAGACGAAAGGCAAACCCAACTAATTAGACACTATCAAAATAAGCCCGTATTGATACTCGGATCTATTTATGAAATTCAGCTAGTAAGGTTTGAACTTTCTAAAGTAGAAGTGATCTTTCTTGACCGCTACAACAAAATAACTCAATTTTGGTTTGATACTATCGAGGAGCTAGACAAAGCTATTCAAAGCGCTAATGATTTTCTTAACAAAAACGAAAATCAGGATAGCCTGTTTTAATCAAAATCTAGCAAAAAAATCGCAGCCATTTTTATAAATAATTTTAGTCAGAGTTTCGACAAATTTATTTCAGAGTTTCAATCATTTTTTTCTGCTATAATTCCCCCAATGGATTAATTTCTATTCTAGGCGAGCATACTCAAGGTAATACCTAGCGGTATTCCTTGAGGCTCGCAAGGGGCTTTGCCCTTGACCCACAAAAGGGGCTTGCAGCCCCCTTTGAACCCCTGCTAAAAAGGAGCAATTTTGGCTGAGCAAAATGAGAAAAAATTTTTTGTCCGATCAATAAAATTCAACGAGGTCGAGCAAGAAAAAATTAACCAAATTTTGAGCGAAACAAATCTAACTTTTAGCCAACTTGTTAAATCAAAAATCTTTTTGAACCAACAAGACCAAATAAAGCAGGTCAAGAAAATGCAGAAAATCAAAGAGCTAGCACAAATAAGCGGATCAAAATATGACTTAGTAGATCAAGTTAGGCGCATAGGGAACAATTTAAACCAAATAGCGCGCCGTTTAAACGAAAATAAGCAAGGGGTAGTATCAACCATTGTTTTAAAAGAGATCGTTGAAATTAAAGCCCTTTTAGAGCGTCTAAAGGGTTAATATGCTTGTTAAGTTTTTTGAGAACAACAAAGGCGGCGGAGTTGGCAGCGTCTATTATTTGTTAAATGATAGGGTGCAAGAAGGCACAGCAAAGCTGCTAAGGGGCGATAAAGAGCTAACCCTAGCCTTAATTAATTCAATCGAGTATAAGCACAAGGTAACCTTTGGCAGCCTAAATTTTACGGAAAAAAATCTAACCGATGAAGTAAAAACCGAGATTATGGATAGATTTGAAAAAATGCTTTTGGCAGGGCTTGAAAGAGATAAAAATTTTAATATTCTTTGGGTAGAGCATACCGACAAAGAAACCCACCTCGAGCTAAATTTCGTAATCCCTAAAATTGAACTTCAAAGCCTTAAATCACTCCAACCATACTATCACAAAGCCGATCTTTCAAGGGTCGATACATTCAAAGAAATTATAAATCTCGAATACGATCTAAGCGATCCAAACGATCCAATTAGGGAAAGCACCATAATAGGCAGCCGAAAGAAAAAAGCACTTTTTCAAAACGCCCAAGAGCTTGAAGACATCATTAAAGAGCAGGTTATAAGCCGCTATCTTAACTCACGAGATGAAGTTATAGCC
>JAHADO010000171.1 GCA_018375265.1 Campylobacter concisus
TCTTCTTTTTTAAAGTATAGCGGATAGTCTGATTGCTCTGTGGCGGTGTTTAGTGGCATAGAGTTTAAAAAGACGTTTGGCGTATAAGACCTAATATCCTCTATATTTAGCCTATCTTCTATCTTATTATAAATTTCATCGCAGTCCACAACATCCTTATCGTTTAAAAATATATAAAGCTGCTTGTTCTCAGTGTCAGCAAATGCCGTAGAGCTTGATCTATCTAGGCTAAATTTCTCTTTAGCCCCATTGTCTCTTATATAAATGCTAGTAAAGTTATCGCTAAACATAGCATTTTTAAACTGAGCCTTTTTGGCCTTTATAAACAAGCTATCTTTCTCTTTTGGCAAATAGCACTTTGTAAGATTTGAGCCGTAGGTGTAGGCTTTCGTGATATCAGTTTTATCTTTTATTAGCTCGTTTTCGTTATGTATAAATTCCAACGGATACATCTTTTGCAGCGATCTTACTTGATTTAAAGGTATATTTGAGCTATCGTCCATATCGTTTTTGTCTATTATCCTTGCATAAATTTGCTTATCCGCCAGATCCATCAGCATATCCACCAAGGTTACTTTACTTAGCTTATTTTCGCTTTCGGCAGAGTATTTGTCTATTATCTCTTGATACTCCTCATCTCCAAGGCTCTCTAGTATGTGATAAAGCTCTCCTAAAATGATACTTATATAGTTTTGATTACCATCTTTTATATTTTCGTTTTTATCGCTGAGCTTATATTTATTGCCCTCTATGTTGTCTACTAGTATGGCAGATAGCTTATCAAGATATGTTAGCGCGTATGATATGTCCTCACTTAGCGCCTTTTTCTTGGAATTTTTATCTTCTTTTAAAAGGTAGTCATATAGATATATGGCATATATTATACTAGTCATATAGTGCGAGTTTATATAGTAGATGCCATCGAGATGACCTATATGAAGCAGATGAAGCCTAGGCGTATTTTTGTAGTTTATCCTATCATCTTGAGTAAGCCCTAGTTTATACCCTAGATCAGCTATCACCGACACAGTAGGCTCTATGGCTCTATTAAAGTCATTGCCTATGTCAAATTCCTCGCAAGTCACAGTATTTTTTATAGTCTCGCAGTGATGTATCTCAAATGGTATGCGGTCTTTGTATATAGTTTTGCAACTAGCAGCACTCTCCTCTAGCAAGTTAGGGTCTAGCTCGTCTTTGTGCTCTTTGCACTCGCTTATTAGAGTATCAGTACTTTTTGAGCCGTTATATATCTTATCTACACATTTGTCTATGACCTTTCTGGTAAATCCAAAAAGATCAAGCAGCTTATGTACGCAAAATTTGATCAGCTTAACTATCAGCCTAACCACCCTAAATACAAAATGCAAAGCACTGATAGCAAGACCACCTATACCAGGGGCATTATATGTATAAAGCTCATCTACGTTTAGACTCTTATAAAACAAGCAACATACCTGAGATAGATGTCCACCAAGGCTGTGACCACATATACTTACGTTAAAGTTAGGCGTTTTCTCGTCACTACCACTATCCTCTCTGATAGCCTTTTTTATATCGCCTATCATCGTAAAGAGCGATATGATCTGAGGTAGTCCAGCAAATGCAGCTATAAACACGTCAGTAAGCACCAAGTCTTTTAAGAGCTCAGCACCGCCAACCTCCGTGCCCCTAAATGCTATGATATATCTTGGCTTGTCGCTACTCATAGTAGGCTCTGTATCCTTAAATATCGTGTAAGAAAAGCCAGATATTGCGGTATTTTGCTGATGAGATATCAGCTCATATCTATTTACAAATGTTTTTGTGCGGTGAGATATGGAGGTTGGTTTATAAAACAGCTCCTGCTCGTTGGTCTTATGATCTATATATATAAAATTCTTTATATTGTTATCTATTTTTACCTTTTCCGGCTCAGCTTCACCTTCTTGAAGTGGTTTTTTTATCTCTTTATCCTTCATAAACCTAGCTTCTACACAAAGAGCATAGGCTGTCATTGATTCTGTTTCTGGGTTAATAAAACCTTGTTTTATATTATCAGCATAGACCCACCTAGGATTAGGCTTTTTAAGTATTTTATAGTTATAAAATTCATCTGACTTACTCCATTTTTCATTTTTATCTATAAATTCATAAAATGAGTAAGAAGCATCAGCCATATCAGCATGATCTTTTATATCAGAGATTATTTGTTTTACAGATTTATTTTTAGGGTTATTATTGCTATTTTCCACTATTTTTCCTTAACGAAAGTGTTTTTAGAGCTATCAAAGTAAAATACATTATTTCCACCTATATCAACTATGTATTTTTTGCTAAAACTAATACCAGCTCCTTCATCACCATATATTCCATAGCTTTTTTTAACAACATCATAATATAGTGATATTGATATAGGTATTATTTCGTCATTACTTATATAAAATTCTGATAAAAGCATGTGTGGTTTAAATTTGTTATAGTTTTCAAGCCCTATAAAACCCTTGATCTTATCTGCAAATTCTTTTGAAATTTTAGCTTTTTTGCCAGTTTCATTTTCGTAGGTTGTCCAGCGCGTATAGTATCGCTTGCCGTTAGATAGAACTCTATCTAAACTACGAAATTTCTCTCTAACCATATCTTCTATAAAAATTCCTTTGGCTGTAAAATAATCATCCTTCATACCATATTTTTTATAGACCATTTTTGCATATTCATCTTTTTTAAGCTGCCATTGTTTATATAACAAAGAATTTGTATTTTTAAATTCCTTATTAAGCTCATTTCTATAGTTGTCTTTATTTGCTTTCATATTTGTTTCTGATAGTTTTATTTCTTTTTCCCTTTTCTCTATCTCCTCAACAAATTTTTGATTAAATATATAAACCCCACCATATTTACTAGCTAAATTCTCTAGTTCAGAGTTACTTATCTTGTTGCTTGCTTGATTTGCAGAGCAAGCTATTAAAAATATGCTTGTTAGTAGTAGAAGTATAATGCCTATAAATTTCATCCTATATCCTTTTAGAAATTTTATTTTGCTTATTTTATTGTCATTATATTTATAATATTATTAATTTATTATGCTTTATTTGTAGATTGTTAAAATTTAGGCTTTTTAAGTATTTTATAGTTATAAAATTCATCTGACTTGCTACATTTTTCATTTTTGTCTATAAATTCATAAAATGAGTAAGAGGCGTCAGCCATATCAGCATGGTCTTTTATATCAGAGATTATTTGTTTTACAGATTTATTTTTAGGGTTATTATTGCTGTTTTCCACTATTTTTCCTTAACGAAAGTGTTTTTAGAGCTATCAAAGTAAAATTTATTTCCACCTAAGACATAGTTTGTTTCACTCTTACTAAATTTTATCCCAGCTCCTTCATCGCCAAATAAGCCATATTTTTTTGATTGATAGCTGTATGTTGCTGATATGTCTATAGGTATTACAACACCATTATTGTCTATATAGAAATATCCCAACCCCATTGATGGTTTAAACTTATTGTAGTTTTCAAGTCCTATAAAATTTATAATTTTATCTGCAAATTCTTTTGGAATTTTAACTCTTTTGTCTGTTTGGTTTGCATAATCAATAGAACTAGTATAATAATGTCCTCCATTTGAAATAATTTGCGGAAGCTTTTTATCCATGATAGCTAGATCATCTCTTTTAAAATTTCTTTTATTATTTTTAAAGAAATCATCCATGTAATCACTTCTTTCTTTTTCTCTTCTATCTATCTCTTCAACAAATTTTTGATTAAATATATAAACCCCACCATATTTACTAGCTAAATTCTCTAGTTCAGAGTTACTTATCTTATTACTTGCTTGGTTTGCAGAGCAAGCTATTAAAAATATGCTTGTTAGTAGTAGAAGTATAATGCCTATAAATTTCATCCTATATCCTTTTAGAAAATTTATTTTGCTTATT
>JAHADO010000172.1 GCA_018375265.1 Campylobacter concisus
ACAGAACCAGGGCGTCGTTCAGAACCGCTTCCCCGGTCTCCGTGTCCGTGACGAAGTACGGCGACGAGTAGCCCTTATCGAAGGACACGCCTTCGGTGACAGCCAACTCATCGTTGAGCGATTGTGATTCCTCAACCGACACAACGCCGTCTTTGCCAACTTTTTCCATTGCATCAGCGATAAGTTTGCCGATACTTTCGTCTGAGTTTGCTGAGATAGTAGCGATCTGCGCGATCTCTTTTGAGCCAGAAACTTTTTTAGAGATGTTTTTTAGTGCATCTATAAGAGCTGCTACTTCTTTATCCATGCCGCGTTTTACTTCGATAGGATTTGCACCAGCAGTTACGTTTCTAAGACCCTCTTTAAATATCGCGTGAGCTAGCACAGTTGCTGTTGTAGTGCCGTCGCCTGCTTGGTCGTTTGTCTTGCTTGCTACCTCTCTAACTAGGCTTGCACCCATGTTTTCGATAGTATCTTTTAGCTCAACCTCTTTAGCCACGCTAACGCCGTCTTTTGTTATGTTTGGAGCGCCAAAGCTCTTTTGGATAAGGACATTTCTGCCTCTTGGCCCCATTGTCACTTTTACAGCGTCATTTAGTTTTTTTACGCCCTCATATAGGCGGTTTCTTGCATCATCAGAGTAAAAAATTTCTTTTGCCATTGTCTTTCCTTTTTAAATTATTTAATCACGCCTAAAACGTCGTCAATGTTTAAAACAAGATATGTTTTATCATCTAAATTTACCTCAGTACCAGCGTATTTAGCAAATACTACTTTTTCACCAACTTTTACGCCCTCAGCTTCAGCGCCAACTGCTTTTACCTCGCCGCTTAAAGGTTTTTCTTTTGCGTTATCAGGTATAATTATGCCCGAAGCTGTCGTCTTTGTCTCTTCTACGCGTTCGACTAGGACACGCTTGCCTAATGGTTGAAAGTTCATTGTTCATCCTTTTAGTTTAATTGTCTTTTTTAGCACTCTTTATTTTTGAGTGATGAAATCCTAGCATTTTTTTCTAAAAAAGTCAATAATTTATAGTGAATTTTATTAAAAACTTTAGTCTAAGTGACTAAAGTTTTATGATATGTAAAACTAATATAAAGGAATTTTATGAAAAAAGTAGCTTACATAGTTGGCGCGCTTGTGCTCATAGTAGCTTGCATCTTTGGCTTTATCTTTAGCTCAATTGGCAACAAATTTATAGCCAGCAAAATAGAAAAAGAGGCGCTAGCTCGTGGTATCGATGTCAAATTTAAAGAGTTTAACCTTGGTTTTAGCACACTAAATTTAGAAGCGACCGTGATGAATGCCATAAATTTAAAGGCAAATGGCGATCTATCCTTGCTTGCTCAAAGTATGAGCTTAAACATAGATATAAACGCCAACAAGGCAAAGTCTAGCGAGCTTGGTCTAAAAAAGGATGTCGCTCTTAAAGCAAACGTGGCTGGTAAATTTAGTGACTTTAAGCTAACAGCAACTGGCACGGCGCTTGGCTCAAACATAAATTTAAACGCAAATTTAAAAGACTACCTGCCAAAAGCTCTAAATCTTGACGCTAAAAACATCGAGCTTTCTGAGATATCAGCTCTTGCCAAAAAGCCAAATTTAGCTAGCGGTAAGCTTGATCTAACGAGCAATATGCAAGGGGTTGATGAGAAAAATGAGCCCATTATAAACGCTCAAATTTTAGCTAGCAACGCAGCGATAAACAAAGAAATTCTTAAAAACGAATTTGGGCTAAATTTAGCAAAAGATATAAGTTTTAAAGGCGGAGTAAATGCTAAATTTGCAAATGAAAAAGTGAGCGCAAAAACCCTTATCATCGCACCAGAAGCCACTTTAAAGGCAAATGAGACGACCTATGATCTAACTAGTAAAAATTTAAAGAGCGACTTTTCGCTAAATGTGCCTGATCTTACCCTTTTTGGCAAGCTCTTAGGCGAACAGCTAAGTGGCGCAGTGGACGCAAACGGCGAAATTACAATGCAAGAAAATGCGCTTAAAAACCTAAAAGCGGACATTAACGGCCTTGGCGGCAAGATAAATGCAAATTTTGATAGTAAAAATTTAGCCCTAAATGCCGCAAATATCAAGCTAAAAGAGCTTCTAGCGCTTGCCTTGCAGCCAAACTACGCAGACGGAGAGATAAATTTAAACGCAAATTTTAGTGGCTTTGACGAGCTAAAAAAGCTTGCTGGAGAGGCTAAATTTGATATAAAAAATGGCCTTATAAATAAAGAACTTGCAAAGCTTAAAAATGCGGCGAAATTTGAGCTAAAAGGCGGCGCCACTGCAAAAGGCGAGCTTGTAAATTTTGACGCAAATGTGCTTAGCGACCTTGGCGAGCTAAAGGATATAAAGGGCGTTTTTGACCTAAAAAATAGTCAAATTTTTAGCAAATTTGCCCTGCTTATTAGCGACCCTGAAAAATTTAAAGCGGTTAGTGGCTTTGAGGTGAGCTCAAAGATGGCGCTTGCGGGCGATATGAAGGTTAAAGCAAGCAAGATAGATGAGCTAAATTTAGGCGGTGATGCCTTTGCTGGTAAGCTAAACGCCACCATAAAAAATGAAAATCTTGATCTTAGCCTAAAAGAGGCGCAGCTTGGAGAGATCCTAGCACTTAGTGGCAACGACAGACTGGTAAATGCCAAGGCAAATATTGAGGCAAAGGGGCAAAATATCTTTAGTAAAAGCACAAGTATCGCTGCAACGATCGCTTTAAATGATGGCAAATTTAACGCCACAGCGCTTAGCAAAATGCTTGATAAAAAATTTCCTGAAAATGAGAAATTTAGCTCAAATTTGAGCCTAGACTACAAAGACGACATAGCAAAATTTAGTGGCGACTTTCTTAGCTCACTAGCTGATATAAAGGGCATAGACGGCAGCTTTGACGTGGGCAAAAACACGCTAAGCTTAAAGCTTCAAGCGGTAGTTTCAGAGCTAAATAAGCTTGCATTTTTAGCTGGCCGCGAGCTTCACGGTAAATTTGCAGCCCTCGTAACGGCAAATGGCAAAGTGGATGATCTAAGCGTAAAAGCCACTTCAGATGATCTATTTAAGGGCAAACTAGAGGCAAACTACAAAAGTGGCACGCTTGATGCGATGCTAAAAAACTTCGAAGTCAAAGGGCTAACGCAGACCCTAGCGCTTGATCATCTCTATGACGGCAACGGCGATGCGAAATTTGACTACGAGACAAAGCAAAAGCTCGGCAAATTTGACATCTTGCTAAAAGAGGGTCACCTAGCCAGCACAAATCTCACAAACAACATAAAAACCTTCACCGGCAAGGACATCACAAAAGAAATTTACAAAGACGGTAAAATTTACGGCGATATAAAGGGAGACAACGTCGTCTTTAACGTAAATTTAAGCTCACCAAAGAGCGATATAAAGGTTGCAAATGGCACTTATAATATCGCGACAAAAATGCTTAACGCGCCGCTTGTTTGCAGGCTAGAAAAGACCGATCTAAACGTGCAAATTTCAGGCACGACAGACAAGCTAAAATACGACGTCAGATCGCAATATCTCGAAAATAAGGTCAAAAAAGAGATAGGTAGATTTTTAGACAAAAAGCTGGGCAAAGATGATGACGCAAGCGGCGAAAAGCAAAATTTAAAGGGGCTTTTAAAAGGGCTATTTTAGATGAAAAAGGCGGAAAATTTAAAGTATCTAATGGGGCTTGGGCACTTTTGTAGTGACATAAACCAAAGTGCGCTTGGTGCGATGCTGCCATTTTTCATCGCAAGCTACCACTACGACTACGCCACAGCCGCCTCGCTCGTGACCGCCACGAATTTAGCAAGCTCGCTCATCCAACCACTGATCGGCCGCTTAAGCGACAAAAAAGAGCTACCATACGTCATCCCGCTTGGGCTACT
Organism: Campylobacter concisus; assembly: GCA_018375265.1. GTDB lineage: Bacteria > Campylobacterota > Campylobacteria > Campylobacterales > Campylobacteraceae > Campylobacter_A > Campylobacter_A concisus_AB. The sequence continues at coordinate 3,885 of JAHADO010000172.1, forward strand.
GCTTGCTGGCGGAGGCATGAGCCTAACTGGCT
>JAHADO010000173.1 GCA_018375265.1 Campylobacter concisus
TTAGCGTCCTTGGCGCCTCATCATCCATGTATGAGAGCGTCGCCTCTTTTGGGTTGCAAGCAAATTTCATATCAAGCTGCAAAAATCCAGCCATCTCGCTCTTTGGCTCGTTTTCTTTAAGCGCTTCAAGCTCACTTTTAGCAGCTGAAATTTTCTCGATATTTTCTAGGCTAAATTTATAAAAATCATCAGCTCTTTTTGTCACATCGTTACTTTTGTTTTCTTCTACCAAAGCCTGCTCTATAAACCTACCTCTTGCATTTAGCGCCTCAAGCTTGTTGTTTAAATTTACAACTTCTTGCTTCCATTTTATGTAACTTTGGCTATTTTCTTCGCTGATCTTTTTTAGATTAGCATTCACGTCACAATCCCCATTTATAGTGATGCTCTCACTCTCCACACCCTCTGGCACAAAGGCGCTAAAAGAGCTATTTGCGTCACTAAATTTTTGAGTGATAATGGTTTGATCTGTGTAGATCTCTATTAGATTTTCATTTGCAAAGGCTAGCGTAGAAGCCACTAAAAAGAGCACTTTTTTCACATTTTCTCCTTTAAATTTTTGGTAAATTATAGCTTCATTTTGGCTGAGAGTAAAATTTTATTTTAATGCAATTTTGACTATAATCAACAAAAAATTTAACGGACTTTTCATGAAGATAGAAAAAGTTTTCTTAGCTAGCGATCACGCTGGTTTTGAGCTAAAAAACGAGCTTAAAGAGGCTATTAAAGGGCTTGGATACGAAGTGGTTGATCTTGGTACAAACGATAAAAATAGCGTTGATTACCCTGATTATGCGCATTTGTTAGCGAGCAAGCTTGAGCATAACTGCTACGGCGTGCTAGTTTGTGGCACAGGCATAGGCATCTCAATAGCCGCAAACAGGCATGAAAACGTAAGATGTGCCCTTTGCCACGACGAATTTACCGCTAGACTTGCCAGAGAGCATAATGACGCAAACGTAATCGCTTTTGGCGCAAGAGTTATCGGTGCAGGCGTGGCTATCTCGGCAGTTGAAGCCTTTTTAAAGACTGAGTTTGCAGGCGGCAGACACGAAAGAAGAGTCAAAAAAATAGAGCTTGAGGCAGGCAAATGATAGGCGAGTGGATCGTTTTTACCGCTCTTGTTTGTGCTGCGATCTACCTAACCGTCATGGTTTTTTACTTCAAAACGCTTCTAAAAAAAGAGCGTGCGACAAAAGATTTTATGAAAAATAATCTCCAAGACACCGAGGTCGTCATAAGAAAATTTCAGATCCAACTTCAACGAAGTCTAGGCAACATCGACATCTTGACAGACGAGCTAAACAAAACTAAAAACGACGTGACCTCACTTCGCACAAGAAATTCCCAGTACCGCTTAGAAAACGACAAGCTAAGACAACGCATACGTGAGCTTGAAGGCAAGATCGAAGCGCTACTATAACCTCAAATTTAAGGAAATTTATGAAAATTTTAGATCAAAAAGGCAAAGAATTTTTACTAAACTCTATTCGCTGCATAAACGACTTTCCAAAGCCTGGCATAGTCTTTCGCGACATCACGACGCTGCTAAATAACAAAGAGGCATTTAACTTTTTGATAGATCACTTGGTGGCTAGATATGAGGATGCAAATATCGACTATATCGCTGGCATCGAGTCTCGTGGCTTCATCTTTGGCGCGGCGCTTGCAGCAAGGCTAAGGCTGCCTTTTGTGCCTATTCGCAAGCCAAAAAAACTGCCTTTTATCACGCTTTCTCAAAAATATAGCCTAGAATACGGTGTCGATGAAGTGCAAATTCACATCGATGCTTTTGGAGAAAAAGCAGGCGCTAGAGTGCTTTTGATGGACGATCTCATAGCCACTGGAGGCACTGCGAAGGCTTCAGTTGAGCTTATCAATCAAACTAACGCAACCTGCGTAGAAGCGTGCTTTCTCATAGATCTAGTCGATCTAAAAGGTAGCAAAAAGCTAAAGTCGCTTACTAAAATTTACAGCGTTTTAGAGGTTTAGAATGGAAGAGTTTTTTATAGAACTGCTTAAAGAGTACGGCTACATCATACTTTTTGTCTGGTGTATCATGGAGGGCGAGATGGCCTTAATAATGGCTGGAATTCTCGCTCACACCACGCATATGCACATCGCGCTTGCTATATTTGTGGCTGGACTTGGAGGCTTTGTGGGAGATCAAATTTACTTCTACCTTGGCCGTTACAATAAAAAATACATCGCAAAAAGGCTTCACACACAGCGGAGAAAATTTGCAGTGGCGCACATAATGCTGAAAAAATACGGCTGGCCAATCATCTTTTTGCAACGCTATATGTATGGCTTTCGTGTCATCATCCCGCTTTGCATAGGACTTACTGGCTATGACGCTAAAAAATACGCCTTTATAAATTTGATCAGCGCTTGGTGCTGGGCGGCGATCACCACCATACCTGCTTGGATACTTGGCGAGCATATATTAGTGCTGCTTCAAAAAGCAAAAGAGCACTGGTATGTCGCTATCCCAATGGTTGCCATATTTATGGGGCTTTTGATCTACACATTTAAGCGCATCGAAAATAAAATTTTAAACGAAAGGAGAGACAGAAGACATGCAGTTTCAAATAGTTGATAAAAAATTAAAAGATATAAAAGCTGATATTGAACTAATTTTCGTAGTAGATAAGGAGTTAAAACATAAATTTATAGGCGATAAAGAGGCTATTAAATTTAACAATTACAAGGGCGATAACGTCCTCATCCTAAGCGAAGCAAAAAGGGCTTACGTGCCACTTTCTAAGCTTGATCTTGATGAGCTTAGGGTTGCAGCCGCGAAAGCTTATAACGCACTAAAGTCACTAAACATCAAGAGCATAAAGCTAGCTTCTTACGTAGCGGAGTGCCAAAAACTAAGCTTTGAAGCACTAGCTGAGGGCTTTTTGCTTGGGAGCTATGAATTTAACAAATATAAAGAGAAAAAAGAGAAATACACCCTAAAAGAGGTCATCTTTTCTACTGAAGAATTTGCTGGCAAAAAGGTCGATCTAAAGGCTGCAGAAGAGGGTTTTAAAGAAGCAATGATCATCGCTGAGGCTACAAATTTTGCAAAAGATATCGTAAATGAAATTCCAGAAATTTACACACCGCAAAAGATGGCGCAGGACGCTTTAAATTTAGCCAAAAACATCGCAAGCATAAAGTGCGAGGTCTATGACGAGAAATTTCTAGCTAAAGAGAATATGAACGCATTTTTGGCGGTAAATCGCGCAAGCGTGCATAAACCAAGGCTCATCCACCTAACCTATAAGCCTAAAAAGTCTAAAAAACGCATCATCTTTGTTGGCAAAGGGCTAACATACGATAGCGGCGGCCTTAGCTTGAAGCCGGCTGATTATATGCTAACAATGAAATCAGACAAAAGCGGTGCAGCAGCAGCTCTTGGCATCATTAAAGGTGCAGCGGAGCTAAATTTACCATTTGAAATTCACGCCATTTTAGGTGCCACTGAAAATATGATCGGCGGCAACGCCTATAAGCCTGATGACGTGCTTATCTCAAGAAGTGGCGTTAGCATAGAGGTTAGAAACACCGACGCAGAGGGACGTTTGGTCTTGGCTGACTGCCTAAGCTACGCGCAAGACTTTAAGCCAGACATCCTAATCGACATGGCAACCCTAACTGGCGCTTGCGTCGTGGGACTTGGCGAATACACAACAGGCATCATGGGCAACAGCGAGAGCCTAAAAAGCGAGTTTAAAAACAAGATAAAAGATAGCGGCGAGCTAGCGACTACGCTTGATTTTAACCCTTATCTTAGCGAGCTTATCAAAAGCCAGATCGCAGACGTTAGCAACTGCGCCTCAAGCAGATATGGCGGCGCGATCACGGCTGGCATGTTTTTAGCTAAATTTATCAAAGATGAGTACAAAGATAAGTGG
>JAHADO010000174.1 GCA_018375265.1 Campylobacter concisus
GAACTCATCGAATACGCCCTAGAAAACGACAAGGTGATAGTCGAGTGTCAGGGAATTTTTAACGTGCATGAAAATGAGACAGAGGCAAAATACTACGAAGTTTTGGTGCGCATAGTCGATCAAAACGGCAAGATCCGCTACCCAGGCGAGTTTTTAGAGATCGCGATGAAAACACAACTTTATCTTCAGATAACAAAAAAGGTGATCGCCCTAGCCTTTGATCTAGTTAAAAAATATCCAGACTATACATTTTCTATCAACCTTTCAAGCTCGGATCTAACTGATCCTGGCGTAAGAGAAATCTTAGATGAAAAGCTAGAGAGCTGCCCAGATCCTAGTAGAGTTTGCTTTGAGATGCTAGAGAGCGAAGAGCTTAGCGACTACGGCATGGCAAATGAATTTATAAAAAGAGCTAAAAAATATGGATGTAAAATCTCAATCGATGACTTTGGCTCTGGCTACTCTAACTACTACCGAATTTTAGAGCTTGATATAGATAACATCAAGATAGATGGCTCGATCATCAAAAAGCTACCAACTGATGAAAACGCAAGGGTTTTGGTTGAGACTATCGTGAGCTTTGCTAGAAGACAGGGCTATAAGATAGTGGCTGAGTTTGTGAGCAACGAAGAAATTTTAGAATATATAAAGAAATTTGGAATTTCGTATGCGCAGGGATTTTTACTAGGCAAGCCACATCAGATGTAAATTTAAGCAGTTAATTTAGAGCCTTTTAAAGGGCTAAATTTAACTGCTTTTTGCTTTTATACTCACGCGAAACCTCTTTTTTAAATTTTACTAGATGTGAAATTTGATCTCTTTTACAACAATTAAATTTAAGAATTTGTTTTTAGAAAGCTTGAAATTTGGATTAACTAGATTTTAAAGCTTATGTGGATAAGATTTTGTCTTTTAGAAGTGGTGACCCATACGAGACTCGAACTCGTGTTACCGCCGTGAAAGGGCGATGTCCTAACCGCTAGACGAATGGGCCACGGTCGGTTATGAAGTTGGGATTATATTACTTTTTAACTTAAATTTACATAAAAGGACAAATCGTTGAAGAAATTTTCACTTGTTTTATTATTTGCTCTCATTTTTTCAGGCTGTGTTGCGACTAAAACACCGCAAAAATCGCAAGCTTTTCAGGTTACTTTATTTTCTCCGATGATAAAGATAAATGATGTTGGATTTTTTCACACATACAAAAATGATCTAAATTTGCAAATTTATAGCTCTGGCGTCAATACCGCAAATATCAACATAAAGGACAAAATTTGCGTAAATAGCGCTTGTTTTAAAAAGACTGAATTTAACGAGAAATTTTTTCTAGCGCCGCATTATGAAAGCCTTTTTGAAGAGATTTTGCAAAGACAAAAAATTTATGATGGCAAAGATCTAAGCACTACAGAGTGCGGCTTTAGACAAGATCTAAGTTCTTATTTTATAAAATACGAAGTTTGCGATAACTACGTCAAATTTATCGACAGCAAAAATAAAATAAAAGTGATAATAAAAGAGTTAAAATGAGATACATAGGGGCTCACGTAAGTGCGGCTGGAGGCGTCTTTAACGCACCGATAAACGCTGCAAAAATAGGAGCAAATGCCTTTGCGCTTTTTACAAAAAACCAGCGTCAATGGAGCGCAAAAGAGCTAAGCGAGGGCGAAATAGAGCAGTTTAAAGCAAATTTAAAAGCCTCTGGCATAAGCGCCGATCACGTCTTGCCACACGCAAGCTACCTCATAAATTTAGGCCATCCAGAAAAAGAGGCAAGGACTAAATCCCTTGAAGCCTTTATAGACGAGATAGAGCGAGCTAGCAAGCTTGGATTAAAACTTTTAAATTTCCACCCGGGCTCACACCTAAAGCAAATAAGCCAAAATGAGTGCCTAGATAACATCGCAAGATGCATAAACGAAGCGCTAAAACGAACAAGCGGCGTAAAGCTTGTCATCGAAAACACAGCCGCACAAGGCTCAAATTTAGGCTTTGACTTTGCGCAGCTGGCGTATCTGATCGAGCGAGCAGACGATGAAAGCAGAGTTGGCGTTTGCATCGATACTTGCCACGCATTTGCCGCTGGGTACGATCTAAGAAGCAAAGAGGCTTACGCTAAGACGATGGGCGAATTTGATGCGATCATCGGCTACAAATTTCTATCTGGCATGCACCTAAATGACGCTAAATTTGGACTTGGCTCAAAAAAAGACAGACACGAGAGCCTTGGCAAGGGCGAGCTTGGGCTTGGCGCTTTTGAAAATATAATAAATGATGATAAAATAGGCGAAATTCCCTTGATTTTAGAGACGATTGACGAGAGTATTTGGGAAGATGAGATCAAAATTTTAAGAAACCTAGAAAAGGAAAAGCTATGAAAAGAGTGCTTTTAAGCATTGTTGCGACGTGTTCTTTATTAAATGCTGGGGGTTATAAGGTCCCTGAGCAAAGTGCTGACTCTTTAGGGCTTGCTGCTAGTAACGTAGCCTTTAGTTTTGGGGCTGATGCGGCTTATTTTAACCCTGCAAATATGATGTTTTTAGACGGGCTTCACCATTTTGAAAGCACGCTTGGTTGGTTTCATATAAATTCCATCGACTTTAAAAGCGATGATGGCAAAAGCTACAGCTCAAAGAAATTTGACTCGCTAGCTGGCACATTTAGCTTTGTAACGCCAGAAATTTATGAAAACTGGAGATTTGGACTAGCCCTTGCCGTGCCTGCTGCCGTTGGCATCTCGTGGGAGGATCCAGCTACTGCTTTTACTGGCAAGAGATTTAAACTGCAAGTTGTCGAGCTAAATCCAACCGTGGCTTACCGCATAAATGATAAGCTTGCCGTTGCTCTGGGCGCTAGAGGCGTTTATAGCAAGGGTAAGATAGAAAGCGACTTTGGAGGTTTTGGCTACAGAGAGATACAAGGCGATGGGATAAACTACGGTTACAACGTCGCTCTTACATATAGACCAATTGAAGACCTTAGCCTAGCTGTAACATATCGCTCAAAGGTTGATATGGAGCTAAAAGGTAGCACCGACGCTGACTTTAACGGACAGCTTGCACCTATAAGCTATCACGGCAAAACTAGCGTCAAGATCCCTTTACCTGCTCAGCTAGTGCTTGCAGCTGGATATAAATTTAGCGATTTTACACTTTTGCTAGCATTTGAGAGGACTTACTGGTCTAAATTTAAAGATTATGACTTTGAATTTGGCGATAAGACAGCAGCTCACACGAGTTCTCCGCTTAGCGGATACTTTAAGTCATTTATGGACGATCCAGTCGTTAAAAACGCAAAGGATACAAACACATATAGGATAGGTCTTGCCTACGATGTCAATGAAAAACTTAGGCTAATGGCTGGCTTTTCATATGATGAAGATATAACTAGCAGCGAGCATACTGGCTTGGAGCTTCCAAACACCACTTCTCAAGCTTACACGGCTGGAGTGAATTATAAATTTACACCAAATTTAGAGGTAGGGCTTGGCTATGTATATCAGCACCGTGATAAAAAGCGTGCAACAGATATAAAAAATGGCACTCGCAATGGCATGGGCTCAATGTCAGGAGAATTTGAAACTGGCAAGATACAGATAGTTGCAACAACATTTAAATACTCTTTCTAGGGCTAAAAATGCAATACTCTTATAATAATTTTTATGAAATTTTGACCAAAGTAGCAAAAGAAAGTCCAAACCAGATAGCGATCTTTGATGAAAAAGAGAAGCTAAAATACCACGAACTAAAACAAAACGTCGATAAAGTGGCGGCTTACTTGCAGCTTTGTGGGGTAAATTTTGGCGACAAAGTGGCTATGGCGGTGGCAAATTCGAAAGAATTTATCATCTCATACCTTGCCATCACGGCTATCGGCGCGGTCGCAGTGCCGA
>JAHADO010000175.1 GCA_018375265.1 Campylobacter concisus
GGTCATCTTGTCGGTATTAAAACCAGCAGCGACCCATGGGGCAACGCCATAAAAAGTGTTTTCAGGCATATACTTTTTGAGCATAGAAAGACCAGTAAGGTCAATAGTATTAGCTAATGTTGTACCTTCAACATCACGACCAACCCACTCAACCTCTTGTCCATCACGCATACGAACATTGCTTGTATACGCAACACCTAACGCCTTGTGAATATCCGTGCAATCGTAGAAGTTCTCGCAAGCAGAACCACGGATACCACCAAGTCGACTGCCATTAGCCATAACAGAGTCAAGTCGTGAGAATCTATCATCATATGGAGATACTGGGTAGAAGCCGTTGTCATCTACCACATTTTTATCTCCTGTATTCATAGTCATCATTGCCTTATAGTTCTCAAGGCACAGTCGATAATCCTCTTGCTCACGAGACTCTTGACCATCTTTTAAAGGCAGTGGGTCCTCACCCATACGCTCGTGAAGTACTTTATTGCATGACTCAATAAAAAGCTTTGGTCCAATATTAGAAAGCGTTGCAACGGTATTAGTACCGTTAATACGATGACGACCAATCTCAGCAACAAGAGCATCGTGTAACACACGACCCTCGCTAACCTTAATAAGGTCACCATCTAATGCTTTCTGTGTCTCATTATAATTGTTAATGATATCCCAAAAAGTATACTCATACAAGCCTCTAATTCTATCGGGCTGTTCTACGTTCATGAGTTATAGCTCCTCTCACAAAAAAAGACCAAGGCATCAGGGAGCCTAAAAACCGTCTCGTCCTCACACCTTAGTCTTTTTCTCAAAAACTGGCGCAACCAACGACGACCTCGTTATCTCTCATACAAGAGGGTTACCTAATGCCATTACATTACTCATATTATAACATATTTATATCTCTTTGTCAAGAGTTATTTTGGAATTTTTTATAAAAAAACACCCGCCAAGTTTGCCACCGTGGAAAACAGTTAAAACCACGGTAGGCCTGGCGGGTACACTAAAAAAATGACTTGAAAACAGCGGCTTCATGCAAGACACTTTACAAGCTGAGAAAAAAGCTTTTGAAAAAGAAAAAAAAGCGAAAAAGATGGCCAGTGCATCGTATGCTTCCTGACCTAGTCCTATGCATTAACTAATACAACCAATAACAGGTTCGTTTATCAAGCTCGAGTTAATCCTTGGAGGTGAAAATTATGTCTAATATTCTGTTTTCAAGTCGCTTACTATTATACCCACCCCGTTTTCAAAAATCAACCCAGATTATCATCTTCACAAAATCTCCACAATTATGCTAAAACATCGAACGAAGTGAAGATGAACTAACTATGAAATGTAGCATAACTGCTAACGACACGTTTCTGTTCTTAGCGTTGCAAGACCAACTGTAATAACACTTTAAATTGGTAAAAAGTTATTAAGTGTTATAATATACATATAACGGTAGTAAAATGTCGTTAAAAGCACTCCAATGCAACAAAAAAAAAGAAGGGGCATGAAACATCACACCCCTTCTCACACTGTATACTTTATAAAAATTGCTTAGATATAGAATCTCAATTCATAGCAAAAGTGTGTCTTAAAATGGCTCTCAGAGGCTCTCAGACAACAGGCAACCTTTGTTGCTTCGTTTTCTTCTTCTTGCTAACGCCGGGCAAATAGCCAGCGCCCCAAGTTCTCAAACTATCAACTTGAGCATTAGTTCTGCTACTACCCTTTTTTGCATTACAACGCCAACAAAGACATTGTAAATTAGATGTATCGCTTGTACCACCTTGAGCAATAGGAACAATATGGTCAATCTCTAACCTTAAATATTCCCCTAAACCGGGAGCCATATCATCAAGATACTTCCTTGAGATACCACAAATTTGACACGTACAATCATCGCGTTCCAAAACAGCTTTTCTCTGGGTTGGTGAAATCCTTCGACGTTTTGCTACTTCTTTCGCTTTGACATCTTTTTGCTGGAAAAACTCTAATTCTTGCTTGTCACGAGCAGACATATTTTTATTTGTATTATATGATTGCAAAACAGCACCCAAAATACATAAAAATACAAGAAAAGCAATAAAGCCAAAAAACAAAGAAAATACTTCGAGCATCTTATCTCTCTCCATCTGCTAAAATACGACGCATTACATTATCAAATCTTCCACGAGCAAAAGACCATCTATCTTGTGCGGCCAAGAAGAATAAGAAGTCATCAGTAATCTCATAAGAGCCTAATGAACTAAGCTCATCTTTTCTAATACTTCCATCGGAGAAAATAGGAGAATCTTCTTTCTTAGCTTCACGGTTCATGGTCTTTAGCATCAAAGATTCATCTAATGCGCGAATATAAACTTTCCTACCATCGCGAGAACAAAGATTACCGTCAACAACAGAGAACACGTCTCTATCGTTCCACATGTCACCCTTGACCTCGACATAAGCCTCAATCAGTTCTTTATCAATACTGTGAACTGGATGACCCATTGAGCCAATCAAATCAGCACGACTCAAAACACGTCCTGCATAACGAGGCTCGTTCAAAGAACGGCTATCCTCTTGTCGACGATTATACTCCGAAGTGACTTCTTTATTTTCCTCGGACTTATTGTAATAAGAATCCTCGGCATCATCGAAACCATCAGCAAACTCACTTTCATCATAATCATCATCAACTGGAGCATCTTGTGCACGAAGTGACACATCGATGAACTCCATAATGTCGTTCGAATACAAATCAGGGTCAAGAAGACCAATCTGATAATCAGTATAACCATAAATATTCGCATAAGCCTCTTTAGCATCGTCAGCAGCAAGCGCTTGACGAAGGCGCTTATCAAACATTTTCTGGAAATCAGGCTGATTCTTACGAACATCAAAATCCTTAGCAGACGAAAGAGTTGGAATAGTCTGGAATGAATAAGTATGACCTGGATGCTTAATATCATCACGCATTAAACGCCAACTCATTGGCAAAATTGTCTCATTGCGATTCCAAATTGGTGCATCGCCTGCACGGAACACGATAGAGTTACGCTCGTTAATAAACGCCATATCATTGTAAGAAATGACAGGCACCTCTTGCGAACTCATAGTATAAGAAATCTTACCCTCATTCTGAAGAACAATTCGCTCCAAATCTTTCGTAACAGTCTTAGAATTAGTGAACACTCGGTGGGTCGTACCACTCATCTTCTGCAAGGTATCAATCATGGCATCATCAGTAGACTTCAAGAAAATAATGTTAGAAACATTACCCTGAATAATCTTATCTGAGTCGTCACCATACACTTTGCGAAGTTGCGTTTCGTTTCACCTGTTCGCAACACAAGCTCTGCGCCAATTCGCAGCACGGTCATTACAACCCGTGACCTGACTATATGTCATTCTCGCCAAACACCTGACGAGACCGTGTATTTTTCGCGCACCGCATTGACTTCGGCCGCTAACGGGGACGTCATCCCCTAGTCGATAAACGTTACCCGGCTCTTACGCTACGGGCATTCGTAACTGAACAAACCATTATCTGACCACTTAGGACCCTGTCGAGGGATTTTATTTCACCATATGGCCATCCTATCACTTCTTTCTGTTTTCACCACCACACCGCTTACCGTTTCCAGTTTCGTTTTGGCTGATAGGCTTTAGGATTCCTCCCAGTTTTAACTCACGTAGATACGCACCTGTCACCAGATACGCACAGCATTTACGGTTCTTAAACCGCACAACTGCAAAGTCTGTAAAATTAATGATAGCAATAGGTAAACATTTGATATTATCTCCAGCTTTTCCCCTGCTCCACACCGTGCATGAGACTTTCACCTCACACGGCGTTCCATCAAGATAACCATCTTGACTTGTGCCCATTACTCCGTCTCTCATTACAAAAGACATCA
>JAHADO010000176.1 GCA_018375265.1 Campylobacter concisus
GAAGATAATAAATTTGTAAAAGCGCTAAAAGAGTATGCTAAAGCTTCAGATCACGAGGTGATCAAGCTTTGCGCCAAGGTCGAAGAGGAGCTAATAGGCCTAAGTGATGAGGAGGCTCACGAGTTTTTGGCATCTCTTGGCACGAGTGAGAGTGGCCTTGAAAAGATCATCAAAACGTCTTTTGCTAAGCTAAATTTGATAAGTTATTTCACCGCTGGTGTCGTAGAAGTTAGAGCTTGGACGATCACAAATGGCTGGAAAGCACCAAAAGCAGCAAGCGTCATCCACAACGACTTTGAGAGGGGCTTTATCAGAGCTGAAGTGATAAGCTATGACGACTACATCGCACATGGCGGCGAAAACGGAGCCAAAGAGGCTGGCAAGATGAGACTTGAGGGCAAAGACTACGTCGTGCAAGATGGTGACGTGATGCACTTTAGGTTTAATGTCTAAATTTTACAAGGTTTTTACCTTGTAAAATTCTTCTATCTACTCTTTTATCTTGCGGGTAGCTTCAGCAAATTTAAGCTCTTTGTTTTCAAAGAGATTATACTCTATCGCATCTTTTTCGCTAAGTATGACGATGGTTGAGCCAAGCTCGAAATTTCCAAGGCGCTCGCCCTTTTTGATGTGTAAATTTTCATACTCATAAATTTGCGTAAAATTTGCCATAGCATTTGTCTGGATACGCTCATCAAAGCTAAATTTCATCTTGCCAACATTTAAAAAATAGGGTCGTTACAGCTAGGATAAATTTATCTTGACATTAGTTATTCTTTTTAAAGCCAAACAACGCAAATTTACCATTGCAGGTCGATTTACTACCTTTTAAATTTAATAAATTTTATCTCTCTTTCTTTTGCAAATTCTTTTTATTATCCCTATGCGCCATAAAACATACAAATACAAAAACGACGATAGTTATAGCTAGGATTAAATTTTGTCCTGGCATAAAAACTCCTACTTTGTAAATTTAAACCTCTTTTGCGCTGTTTTTAAAGACATTTACCACGCTGGCTCGTTTGTGGCAAATTTCAGCATACTCTTTCTCGCTTTTTGAGTCATAGACTATGCCAGCTCCAGCTCCGACAAAGACGTCGCTAAAGCCCTTTTTGGCTGGCACAAAGATAGCTGAGCGAATGAGGATCGCCACCTGAGCGTCGCCATTAAAATGCAAAAATCCAATGCCCCCACCATAGATATTTCGCTCAAAAATTTCAAGCTCATTAATTATCTGCATCGCTCTGATCTTTGGCGCACCGCTTAGCGTGCCAGCTGGGAAGATGCTAGCTAGCACGTCAAAAAGGTTAAGCTCCCTAGCGCATTTGCCATAGACGTCGCTTACGATATGCATCACTTTTTCAAATTTCTGGATGTGCATCGCATTTTTCACGACCACACTCTTTGGCTCTGAGACCCTGCCGATGTCGTTTCTGGCAAGGTCGATTAGCATTTTGTGTTCAGCTAGCTCCTTTTCGTCGCTTAGTAGCTCATTTTCAAGTGCCGCATCAGCGTTTGCGTCGCCACCTCTTGGTCTTGTGCCTGCGATTGGTGCCACAAAAATTTGCTCGCTTTTCATCTCAAAAACAAGCTCAGGCGACGAGCCAACCACATCGCCATAAGGCGTAGGAAAATGAAACATATATGGGCTAGGATTTGCGTTAGCTAGCTTTTTGTAAAAGTCTAGGCTGCTCATATTTGTTGAAATTTCAAGTAGCTCCCCAAGCACCACCTGAAAGACATCGCCACTTCTTATATACTCTTTTGCCACCTCGACCATATCTTCAAAGTGTTTCTTTTCGCTACTAAGATCAGTTTTTATGCTAAATTCACACTCTTTTTCGCCCTTATGCTCTGACTTTAAATTTAGTAAGAAGTTGTAATACCTCTCTTTATCTCCATAAAAAGTGTAAATTTTACTCATCTTATCAAAGTGAAGATATGCTTTAGCATCGGCATAGATAAATTTTGGAAATTCATACTTTTTAGCCTTCTCTTCGCCGATATACTCAAAGTATCTCACGCCATCATATGCAAAAACGCCAAAAAGTCCAGCAAAAGGTGCGAGTGATCTGTTACGATTAGTATCAAAGTAGCTTCTAAGTCCATAAAAGTCCATATCTTTTTCATCGATATATTCGCAGTCGATGCCGATTATCGTTTGCGTCTTGTCTTCAGCAAGGTAGCTATTTTTAAATTTTTCTCTGATCGCTTCATAATAAAAAAGTGGTTGTTCTAAGAGCATCTTTTTCCTTTTAAATTTTTATTGATTATAAAAAATTTTCGCTTTTACTTTTTAGAATTTTGGCTAAATTTTTAAATTTACCCCTTTTTTACTATTTTTTTAAGAGCCCCTTGGCTAAAATTTGCGCCAGTCGAGGGAGAAAAAATGCTTTTTGTAGAACTATTTATAATCGGTATCGGCGTTGGTTACATCGCTGGGTTTTTTGGCATCGGTGGCGGCACGGTCGTCGTTCCTATCATGGTCGCCTTTGGTTACGGTGTCAAAGATGCCATTGGCATAAGCGTCATGCAGATGATCTTTAGCGCGACATTTGGCTCGTATCTAAACTACAAAGCTGGGCTTTTAAAGCTAAATCGCGGCGTCTTTTTGGGGCTTGGAGGCTTGGTTGGAGCAAGTTTTAGCGGTATCATCGTCTCGCACGCGCCTGCGCTTTTACTTGAGTCTATGCTACTTGCGACATTTGTCTTTTCGCTTATAAAACTATACTTTTCACCAAACAGCGACGGCTCAAATGCGAATAATTCACTCTTTTTGCTATTTTTAGTTGGCGTTTTTGTTGGCGTTTTTGCCATTAGTATCGGCATCGGTGGAGGCGTATTTATCGCTCCTATCTTGGTTGGCTTTTTACGTTACGAGCTGAAAAAAGCCGTTTCTATGGGCGTGTTTTTCGTTATGTTTGCAGCCATCGCTGGCTTTATCTCACTCTCACTAAATGGTCACATCTCATACGCTGAGGGCACATTTTTAGGTCTTGGCTCGCTAATAGGCGCATACTTTGGCACCAAAAAGACGCAAAATACCGACAAAAAAACACTTAAAAAATGGTTTTTACTCTTTTACATAGCGATGATATGTTTGATATTAAAAGATATGTTTTTTGAGTAAGAGCATGGCTAAATTGCCACGCTCTTTTTTTAAATTTCTTCAAAAAAGTAAGCTTCGCTTAGTTTAAAAGCAAGCTCTTTTAGCTCATCTTCGCTTAAATTTACGCCCTTTGCGATCTCTTTAAGGATAGCTTTGCCGTCAAATTTCAATGCAGCTTTGATCTCCTCAACGCTTAAACTAAGCTTGCCATTTAGCTCGTTTGCCAAAGAAATAACTGGTGAGCTAGCCTCCAAAAAATAACCAAGATAGGCCGCAGCTCTAGGCTTTAGCCTAGTTTTTTTAGGCTCATAAGCAAGTGCAGCAAGCTTTGAGGATGAAATTTTGGTGTTTTGATCATTTAAAATTTCAAGTAGCCCCATAAATGCTTCACTCTCGCTCTCACCAAGTGCAGCCTTTACTTCACTTAAATTTAAACTTTGCGGATAGGCTTTGCTTAAAATTTCTTGCGTTTTTGTCCTTGGCTGCTCGCTATAATAGGCAAAATAAATCCTATCAAGCTCGCTCTCTCCAAGCACCGCGTCAAAGTCATCAGCGCCACCGAGCCTTTCTTTGTGCGCGATGAGGCTCTTTCTAAAGGATCTATTAAACAAAAAGTCGTTTAGCTGCTCTTTTTTGATGCGAGTGTTGTAGCTTTGCTCGATGTGCGCGTCAAAGCGGTAGATCCCAGTCGAGCTTGCAAAGATATCGTTTAGCGAGGCGTCTATGACGTAGCAAAGTCCGTGTTTATCGATGTGCTTGGCAAATTTATGAAAGT
>JAHADO010000177.1 GCA_018375265.1 Campylobacter concisus
TTGTGTACCAAAATTGGTCATTTTAGAGACCAAAAATGGTCTGTGAGTCGAGCGTAGCGAAGGCGAATGGACCGTGAAACGTTAGTGAAACAGAATTTTTAGAGGCCACTGTGTGGTCTGTGACTGAACCCGAGTGAAAACGAGGGCGAAGTCACCGCGGAACGTAAGTGAGCTAACTCTTGTTCTTCGCAGTCGGGCAACGCCCCTGATGAAGACACTTTGCTAGAATTGGGCTAAGAATTTTGCGCTGGTGATGTCGCTGTGGTCTTTAGCGCCCCCGCCAGTAGCAAAATTCTTAGTTCAATGGCAGCATTATGAAGAGATATAGGCAATGTGTTTGCATTATTGTTTGCGATAAAATCCCGCGGTGATTGGGGTCAGCGTTTTCGGCTGCCCAATCACTCGCTGGGATGTTTGAGCAATCTATGGTACAACAGGCATTGTAGGCACTGTCGTGGTAGTCCTCCACGACGGTTGGTGCCGAATATGTCCTCATAAAAAAAGAAAATCATATAAGAGGTATTATGGTATTACCTCGCTATGAACACGGTCTTTGTGTTTTCGAAGCTGCGTGTTATCCGTAGCGTTTAAATGGTTTGATGCTCCTGACCTTGTAATTTGTAACCAATGCGGAGCGAAGACTTTGTCTTTTTATGAGCAGACGTCTAGCGTAGCGTAGACGGATGGTCCGCGAAGCGAATTTGTGTGTATCTCTAACTCTTGCGTCTGACCGCCTGTGGCGGTAAATAGACGCATAGTTTTTAAGCCCCTTGTGGGCTGTGTTTACTTCTCCTGCTGCGAAATTTTGTGCCTGCAGGGAAGTATGACCGAAAGGCTAAAATTTGCTGCACGGATATGTAATTGTGAAAGAGTTACTGGGAATGCTTTGTAACACTTTCGTTTTTGTGCGACTCGAACAAACTTTGGAGAACTTCGGTGCGGTTTTAGCGACCGTGTTCGACAAATTTGTGAGGTGGCGCTACAATATGATTGTTGCACAAACATAGGTGGAAGCTGGACTGCGAGCGGTTTTCTCGCATGTCTTTAGCTGCATATTTCGTTAGTCAATCCAAAGAAAAAGCACGCCTTGTCGTAAAACTCC
The DNA here is from genome assembly GCA_018375265.1 of Campylobacter concisus. Classification (GTDB taxonomy): domain Bacteria; phylum Campylobacterota; class Campylobacteria; order Campylobacterales; family Campylobacteraceae; genus Campylobacter_A; species Campylobacter_A concisus_AB. The sequence goes on from JAHADO010000177.1 coordinate 1,103, forward strand.
TTCTTGAGACTAAGAACGGAGTTTAGACCAGCGTGCGTTAAGGCATGGAGCGTAGCGACATGGATGAACTGCGTAGCGATAGCGAAGCGTGAGAAAGAGAACCTATATCTTATATGTATTTTAAATGAATCGCAGGTAAATCAGTATGTAATATGATATCAGCGAGATAGCGTTCAAGCGCTCTCCTGAGTGGGCCTTGGCACGGTCAGTAGAGAGGGGCGCGGTGTTGAAAAGCCCTATGAACAAAGCCGATTAAGGCGCACGAATGTGCGTATGCCGACCCTCCTCCAGTTGTGTCCTTTGAGGCTTGTCTTTGATGCTATAAACGCAATCGAGCGTTGCAGTAAGGTTTTAAAAGAAACAAAAAAAAAAAGAAAATAGCCCGCCCAAGAGGTTAGTCTCAGGTGAGCTATTTGTATTTAGATGTTACTCGTAATCGTAATCATCCCAGTCGTCATCGTCGTAATCGTCGTCGTAGTCATAGTCCTCATCTTCAGGAATATAACTCCTAGCGGCCATTTCGTACTCGAACTGCTCAATGTCATGCGCGTAGTTGTCGTCCTCATCGTAGCAAGCTACGGGAACGTGTCTGTTGTATACTCTCTTTTCCTCATAGTTGTCTACAAATGCAGCACTGATGTCGGTTAAAGAAGCGGTCATGATTAGTGTCCTTTCACTTTGTTGGTCTGCAAATTCTGCTTGAACGTCTAGCGAAGCGTAGACGGGCAAGCCGCGAAGCACTTTAGTGCGTAGCTGACCTGTTGTTCTGTTACTACTCTAGGGTTTAGTCCTCGTCGTCATAGTATTCCATGACGTCGTAGTTGTACTCGTCGTCATTGTCATACTCTTCATACGCAATGTTTCGAGAAGCGATGCAATCAACTAATAGTTCTAGAAGGTGGTCATCGCCTTGCGCGGCCATGCGTTGTGCCCTCATGAGTTCTTCTTCGTCTTCCTGAACAAGTCGTCTGTCGAGGTAAGCGCCTTTAATGCAGGTAGTTTTGGTTGACATGATTGATTCCTTTTCTGTGAGTGTTGTTTAGTTAATGAACACGAAAATTTCTAAATAGATAGCAATCATTTCTGCTGATAGCACGTAAATTAGAGTTTTCTCTTTAACCTTATTGGCGAGAATCCAATAGGTTACAATAATTACTAAAGTGTTTGCTATAACGATTCCGAGCTTAGCGAGTGGGGATAGCATAATGCTTTCCTTTCGTGGTAGTAATGCACTTCTGATAAAGCATTTGTTTGCGCATATAGGCGTTTGTCTCAGCCATGCGCTTATCTGTTGCTTTGTCTTTGATATAGAAGTATACCATAGTGATAACGAACGCAATAATAGCAAGCACAAATACAATAGATGTTGTGGTGACAATAACTGTTGCAAGCATGATGAGTCCTATCAATTAGTAAGTAGTACAACAAGTGCTACAATAGAGCATATAATGCCTGTTGGTGCGACAGCTTTCACGGATTCTTTGTTGAATCCGTTAGCGATAATTTCAAGCGTTAAAATGCAGAGTATTGCTGCAAGTATTGCAATTATCACTTTTACTTGTGGTATGGCGAGAAGTGTTGCTATTAACATGTGACTCCTTTATTAATGCATGATAATCAGAGTAAGAACACATGCAATAGCATAAAGTTGATATACTCCTTCAACGTTTTTAAGAGCTTTCTTGTTGAATCCGTTTTCGTGTACTTCAAGTGCAGTGATAGCAAGGACAACAATGGACATTCCGATAATCATTGCTACTGCTGCATTAGCGAGTATAAGTTGAGTGAGGAACATAGTTATCTTCTCCTTCAAGAGTTCAGTTTTTATTTCATAATGTCTGTCGGTGAACACATGTGTTCACTTGCCCTTCTTTTGTTATTGCGAATTTTGTCTTAGTAATACTTTGAAGCGTTTTGTAAGGGCTTTTTGCGGTAGCTAAGTGTTTAGTTTAGTATTGTTTAGTGTTGTTTAGTGTTGTTGCTAAGGTGATTAGTCCGTCTGCGCCCTATCGGGCTAGACGTCCTAACTGCTTCGCAGTTTTCTCGTATTCATTTTGTTTTATGTTGACACGCTGCGCGGTTTCCCCGCCTGCGCAATGCTCGGCGTTGAAACAAAAAAAATTACCCCCGTCGCCGCGACAATATTCGCGTGTATGACGGGGGAAATTCTTATGAAAGGAACTCAATCAAGGTGTCACTCGGTGAGGTGTTGCCTTACGTTAGAGAATAATTGTTTCGTTCCTAGAGCCAGTCTTTGTAGAGATTGTTAATCTTTTCCGCAATAGGCTGGAATTCGGGCTTGACCTTGTCAATGAGGTCTTGGACGTGCTTTGTCTCAAACTGGAAGTCATTGTTGTTAGCAATCATGACAAGAAGTTTAGCGTTATCACTCATGTTGTTCACATATTCATCCATGGTTTCTTTGTTCTGGTAATATGGTACGTCAATAATAGTACCAACACGTAGTGCTTTTGGTACCTTCTCGTAATAGTTCTCATCAAGACCAAGTTGTTTGTGAATATCGGTGTAGTTAATAAGCTTGTCTTTTGTGCTGATGCTGTCTACGAATTTCATGAAGACTTGCACGTCCGTGTCTGTAGTGCTTTTGTATTTCTCAATAATAGCTGTGTAGGCGTTATCAAGCTCTTCATCAGTTACTAACTTTGAGTTTGGGATATTATCAAGAATAGCTTTAATTTTCTTCTTGGTTTTACCCCAAATGACCACAGGAGCTGCTTCGTTATTCCCACAAGCAATAATTTTTGCTTTATGATAGAC
>JAHADO010000178.1 GCA_018375265.1 Campylobacter concisus
CCTTGTTTAGCCCAAGCTCTTTGCTAAAAAGAGATAAAATTCGCCCTGCTAGGCTTATGTCAGCCCTAGTTATACTAATGCCAGCGCGTGATAAAAAGCTCTTAACGATAGGAAAGAGAGAGTAGCTTGCAAATAGCGGTGCTTCGTCGGTTTTAGTCCAGATAATGTCACTCATTTTAGCCCTTTTGATTTTTTGAAATTTATCACGTTTTTTATTAAAGCTAGTTGTATTTTAGCCCTATTTTGCGATATTTTGATTGTGCTCGCTTAAGGTTTTTGAAAAAATGTGTTTTTTCGCCTTTTTATCAAGCACAAAGTATAGATAATCGCTCTTTGCAGGGTTTATCGCCGCTTTTATCGCACTTATAGAGACGCAGCAAACTGGACTTGGCGGTATGCCGTCGTTTAGATAGGTGTTAAACTCGCTCATATCGCTTCTTATGCGCTCAGCCGTGATCACATCGTGCGAGTAGATGCCATAGTTTAGCGTGCCATCCATCTGCAGCCTCATGCCCTTATCTAGGCGGTTATAGATGACTGAGGCGACAAGTGGCATCTCAGCGTCGTTTGCAGCCTCTTTTTGGATGATAGAGGCGATGGTTAAAATTTTAAACCACTTTTTCTCGTTGTATTCGCCAAAAATTTTTCTGCTGATCTCGCTTTGCGCCTTTTTAGATGAATTTACAAGGTAATAAGCTAGGTGTCTCTCGCTGATGCCAACTGGTATCTTATAAGTATTTGGCATCAAAAAGCCATCAGCGACTGGCGCAAGGGCGTTATACTCGCTATTTAGTTTAGCTCCGTCAAGTCCAAGCTGGGCAGCGATTTGATTTAAAAAAACGATCGTCGTTTCGCCAGGTATGAGCGTGATCTCGGTCATCGCAGCCTTTGCTTTGGCTAATTTTTTTAAAAAATCAACCCTTGAAATTTTATCTTTGCCTATCTCGATCCAGCCAGACTGAGGCGAGCCGATGAAGCGCATGGCATACTTGTCGATCACGCTTAAGTTAAAGTTGCGATTAGCTAAATAAGATATAATCTCGCCCACACTTCCCTTTGGCACAAAGACGACTTTGCTCGTGTTTATGGGGCGTGCCAAATAAACAAATACACTTAGGACGACGATGAGTACGATATCAAAGAAAATATCTAGGTATGGCTTTTTTATAAAATTTTTTATCATTTTGATTCTTTCGCTTCTTTTGCTTTTAAAATACGGCATAAAAATTAACGATTTCGAGTTTTACGGCGTAAAATTGGAGCAATTATATATAAAGTTAGATAAAAAAATAATTGTAAGAGCAAAGCAGATCAAGCTTCCAAGCTTTAAAAAAGACGTGACGCAAAAAAGTAGTGATGAGAGACTTTTAAACCTTAGTCAAGGCGTGGACTACCTCGAGACCTTTTTTCAAGAAATTTTACTTGAGAGCGTGCAAATAGGCGATGATTTTAAGATCAAAATTTTATTTTTAGATGATATATTTTTCGTCGATAGCCCTTATCTAAACATCGATATCAAATTTCAAAACGAGCAACAAAATGGCGTCGATCGCTTTATAGTAAGAAATTTGAGCCTTAAAGATTTTAACGTAAGCATTAGCGGCGAAGGCAGTGCAAATTTTGACAAGGATGACTATAAATTTGATGGAAATTTCACCTCGCACGAGCTAAATGGCAAGCTTAGCTTTGCCCTAAAAGATACACTTTTAACCTACAAAGCCTATGACGTAAATGCAGGCAGTATCAAGGACTTCATCACTGAGCTTGATAGCCGCATACACCTAAATAGCGAGGTTAAAAACTGGATATATGGCTACATCGTGGCTGATGACTACCACCTAAACGAGATAAACGGCAAGGCTGACCTTAAAGAAAATGATCTTTTCTTAAACGAGCTAAACGCGACTGCAAATGCCAAAAATTTACTTGTTAAATTTGATAAAGGCTTGCCAGCTGTAAATGTCGCTGAGGCAAATATCACGCTTAATAACTCAAAGCTTAAATTTGACCTTACAGCGCCTGTTTATAAGGGCAAAAAGCTTGATGGCTCAAGTGTTGCTATAAACAACATCTTTGATGAAAAAAGTGCAAATTTAGAGCTTTTTATAAAGACAAATTCTATTTACGATGAGGCGATAAATGAGATACTAAGAGCTTATAAGATCATCGTGCCAGTTAGGCAGCTAAGCGGAAAAATGGACGCTAGCTTAAAAATTTTGATAAAGCTTGACGAAAAGAGCTTAGAAAATTTTGATGAAAAAAGCGTCATCGCAAATGGCGACTTTAAGATAAGTGATGCTGTTTTAGATATCGCTGGGAGTAAATTTAACGCTAAAAGTGCCCTTGTAAAGCTTGTAAATACTTCTGTGCTAAACATCGATGCAAGCGGCTTTGGACTTGACTTTTTCAGGGCAAATGCAAAAGCAGATATAAATTTACAAAAAAGCACTGGCGAGATAAAAGGCGTCATAGAGAGCTTTGATCTAAAAGAGAAAAATGATGAAATTTTAGCCTTTAAAAATGAGCCATTTACCGCGCTTCTTGACTTTAGCAAGCCAAGTGAGACCACGCTTAGCATTGAGCCTTTTGGGATAAATTTAAGCTTTGGTAATGAGAGCGTGATAGCTACAAAAAACAGCAACTTTATAATGCAAAACTCCCCAGTTTTAAAGCAAAATGGTGTGCTTGGCTTTGAAGATGTGAGCATAAAGAGCAAGGACTTTACTAATCTTGAAATTTTGGCAAAAGGGCTTAAATTTGACATGCCGTTTTTGGATAAAAATGGCTCAAAATATGATAGTGACGACTTTTTGATCACCATCTCAAAAGCTGGCGTAAAGGTGCAAAGTGCGAGCAAAAAACTATCTTTAAATATCGCCGAAAAAGGCATAGAAGCTAAGAGCAACGACCTAAATTTGCTTGTCCTTGATGACAACAGCACAAAAGAGCAAAGCACGCCACTTGAGCTCTTTGCAAAAAATGGCGACATCATCTTAAAGGACTTAAACAAAACCTTGCCATTTACTAGCTTTAGCGCCGAGAAAAAGGGCAAAAGCACCTCGCTAAATGGGCTAGCAAAGCAAGGCAGAGTTGGATATTTTAGCGATGAGAAAAGCATAAATTTAGATGCAACTGATATAAGCGGCGAATTTATCAACGACCTTTTTGGCATAAAGAGCTTTGAGGGCGGTAAATTTCGCCTAAAACTGCTTGGAGAGAGCACAAAAGAGTTTAAGGCTGAGGTGAGATTTTTTGGCACGTATCTAAAAGACTATATCTTTTATCAAAGGCTTTTAAGCTTTTTAAACTCGGTGCCATCGCTTCTTAGCTTTAAAACGCCTGACTTTAACGACAAGGGTTTTACTGTTAAAAACGGCAAAATTTTACTTACTAGAAAGGGCGACGTGATCGAGTTTTTAGCCATAGAGATGATAGGCACGAGCGCAGATATCGGCGGACGCGGCACGATCGATCTAAAGAGCAAGAAGATAAACATCGATCTTGAGCTAAAGATACTAAAAGACGCAAGCGGCATCATCGACAAGATACCACTTATCAACCAAATCATCCTTGGCAAAGACCGCTCGCTCTCAACTGTCATAGCCATACGCGGCACGACTGAAAAGCCAGAGTATTCGACGCAGATATTGCAAGACGCCCTGCTCTCGCCACTAAAGATAATAAGAAACGTCTTGCAAGCTCCGTTTTTGATATTTGAGTAAAGTATTACGCAAAAAAAATTATTGTTTAGCGTAACCTTGACGAAGTTTGCGGAGGAGCCTATCCGACACTTGCTTGTGTGTCTTGCAGGCACTTCGTCAAAACAAAAAGTACGTCATTAATGAAATTTTCTAACATTTGTGGAT